>NZ_CDWWXB010000222.1:3921-5760 GCF_977971855.1 Frankia sp. CoWAU3
CCGTCGAACTGATGAGCACGGACTTGCCGGTCTCGAAAGCGGTGTTCCCCGGCAGGTCCGACCAGCGGGTGTTCTTATCGACCAGATCGAGGTAGCCGCGCATGTTCAGGACGCGGTGGCCGCCGTCCATCCGCACGACCCCGGCGTTCTGCAGCAGTGACGCGATCGGCTGGAAGGTGGCGATCGCCATCGGGCTGAAGAAGGGGACGTAGGACTTCGTCACCTTCCTGGCGGCCCTGATCCGGTCGGCCTGCGGCGCGTCGGCCGGAAAGGCCAGGTCATATGGGGTCAGATCGCGGCTGGTGGCGATCTCCCTGGACCCCGCGGTATCGACCTGCAGCCGGTAGCCGAGCTCCGCGAGCCGGGCGCCCACCACGGGGTCCGCGAAGAAGTCCCGCTTCTCCGAACCGGCCAGGACCCGGACGGTCCGCACGTTGCCATCGGGCGGACCGCCGCCGGCGTCGCCCCCCAGCCGGGGGAGCACGATCAGGGCCACCACCGCGATCACGAGCAGACCGGCCAGCAGGAGCCCGACGGTCCTGCCCCGCTGCGCCGAACGCACCAGCCCTCCGCCCGAATCCCCCGATTGACCCCTCTGCCCCCATAATGGTAGATCCCGGCGACACGTTCTCCACGTTCAACCCACGCGACCGTTTCCTGGTGACGGTGGATGGCCGCGGCGCCCGTCCGTGGGAGACGAGGGGGGACGAGATCGCCCACGCGCTGTGCGGCTCCGTCACGACCACCATCACCGATGGATCAGTGGCAAAGATACGCCCCCGATCTCGCGTACCGGCCTCTGTGCCGGTAACCGCCTCCGTTGCATAAGAGCGCCCGATAGCGGCGCTCATGCCGCCTCACCTTGCGGTGAGGCCCTCCGCTCGTCCAGAACGGCGCACCCGGTCCGACCGGGACGGCTGGGGCGGGGCGGCTGAGGCGGGGTCAGCCCAGTACCACCCGGTGCGCGCCGGTGTGGAGGTTCATCGACGTACCGCGCACGAACCCAGCGAGCGTCATCCCCGACTCCTCGGCGAGGTCCACCGCGAGCGTCGAGGGCGCGGAGACCGCCGCGAGCGCCGGCACCCCGGCCATCAGCGCCTTCTGCCTGGAACCGACGACAGCCACCGCACCCCGACGGGTCGGTCTCATCGGCTCCGGGGCCGGCCGGGACCGCGAAACGGCCCCGGCCGGTGGGAGGATTCGTTCCCTCAGTAGTTGACGCGAGTCCAGCTGAAGACGCCCGGGGTAGCCGGGTTGATCGCGAGCTTCAGGTAGTCGTTCGCCTGAGCGCTGCCATCGACGACGACGCGGGTCACGTTGGGAGCCTGCAGGGTCTTCGGGGCCAGCGGGTGGATGCCGTAGAGCGGGTCCGTGCTCGTGAACGGGTGGTCGACCCGGAAGTTGTGCGAGTCACCCTGCAGGATGAGCACCGGCTTACCGAAATGCTCGGCGAGGGTCCCGATCCGCTTGACGATGGGATCGAAGCCACTCAGCCCGTCTCCACCGGCGGCCAGCGCGCTGGTGTCCCACATATCGGCCTGCATGAGCAGCGCGACCCCCGGCGCCCCGGTCCGGCGTGCGACGTTGAACGCCTCGTTGATCCACTCAAGGTCCGCGTCAAGCCTGGTAGAATACTCGTTCCGCTGCTCCGCGGACAGCGGCGTCACCCCGAACCACGGGACGAGGTCGTTGTTGCTGCCCTGCACGTTAAGTGTCGAGAAAACCACACCGGACTGGGTCCACATGGTGTTCTCCACGAAGGGCGCGTAGGCCGGGTTCGCGGATTCACTGGTGACCTGCCAGGCGTTCACGCCGAGGGTCCGACCCAGGGCCGCGCAG
>NZ_CDWWXB010000223.1:0-2788 GCF_977971855.1 Frankia sp. CoWAU3
GTCGTTCGGGGTGGCTTGTCGTTCGAGGTGGCTTGTTTGGCGGTGTGCCGACAGCCGCGAGGGACTTGGCCCTCGCGGCTGTCAGCGGATTGCCGGCTCTGGTATTCGTGGTGTCCGCGGATATCGGCGGACAGCGGATCAGGAGCCGAGGAACGGTTCCCCGGCGACCAGTTCGGATTCCTTGCCGTCGACGCCGACCGGAATGTCGCCCTCGATGGTCACCCGGTACAGCACCCGGTCGAAGTCGAGGTGACCCAGGTCCGACGGGCCGAGGTGGGAGGTCGCGCGGTTGTCCCAGAAGGCGATGTCACCGGGGTTCCACTTGAACCGCACCGTGAACTCGGGCCGGGAGATCTGCTCGTAGAACAGGTCGAGGATCCGGCGGCTCTGCTTCGGCGAGAAACCGATGATCTCGCTGTCCTTGGAGGTGAAGCTCGGGCTGACGAACAGCGCCCGCTCGCCGGTCTCCGGATGGACGCGCACTACCGGGTGGATCGTGACCAGCGGGTTTGCGGCGGCCTTCCGCCCGTACTCGCTCTCGCTGGGGAAGTTTCCGAAGCTATGCCGGGCGCGCAGGCCGTTGGCCAGGTCCCGAAGCTGCTCGGGCAGCTCCTGGTAGGCGGCGACCAGGTTGGTCCACGCAGTGTCGCCGCCGTATGGCGGGACGATGTCGGCCCGCAGGATCGACGCGGCGGGCGGGTTCACCAGCGCGGTGACGTCGGTGTGCCAGCCATTGTCGTAGGTGACCTTCTTCTTCGTTCCGAAGAACCTGGCGTACCGCCGGCTGTCGATCGGCAGGATCTCCGGGAAGCCCGCCGGCGGCGCGTCCTCGTGCGGGTGGGCCGGGGTCAGCTTGCCGAAGCGCCGGCCGAAGGCGACCTGCTGGGCGTGGTCGATGTTCTGACCGGGGAAGAAGACAACCTTCCACTGGTGCAGCGTGGAGCGGATCTCGGCGATGGTCGCGTCGTCCAGGTTCTCGCGCAGGTCCACTCCGTGAATCTCGGCCCCGATATAGCCGGAAAGCGGGCGGACGTCGAGTCCCAGAACAGGGGTCGTGGTTGTCATCATGTGTTTCTCCAGAGGTTGGGAAAAGATGCGAAGACGGCGGGGAGGGCAGCCGGAATTCCGGGTGACAGACCGGTGGGACGCGTTCTCGGGGCGTGCCGGGAACGCCTGCGCTATCGTGATCGGCACTATTGCGATCGACTACGGATTCTGTCGCGACGGACAGCGGCACGTGACGCCGGGCGTCAACATCGGCGACAACGAGCGCTGGCCGCGGGAAATCTTCCCGTACCGCCGTTCCTGGAGTCGCTCACCGGTCAATCTTCGGTCTCGCCCTTCCGGGCCGTCAACGTTTTGTGTTCTGGTGGAATTAATACCTCCGGCGGGTGGCTGCGGCGACTGTCGGTGTCGGTGATGGTGTCCGCGACGGCATCGGGGCGGGCATCGGAGCGGGCAGACTGTGCGGGCGGCGGTGGACCGGGTCGAGGACGGTCGCTCCCGCCGCGACGGCCAGCACATTCATGCCGAAGCTGCTCGGCAGCACCATCCGCTCGGGATCGGTGCACACGCGTGAGTGCGCGGCGATCTCCTCGTGCAGGTCGACCAACAGATCCGGCAGGCAGAGCGCGGCGGCCTCGGTGAGAACGACGATTTCCGGGTCCATCATGTCCACGAGCAGGATGATCATCCGACCCACCAGCCGGAGCCTGGCGCGCAACAGCGACAGCGCGCGCGGGTCGCCGGCGAGCCCGGCGTGCAGCAGCACCTGCAGGTCCGGACGGGAGATGATCCCGTCCTGGGCCGCCTGCAGCAGCATGGTCCGTTCCGACAGCGCCGCCTGCGCGCAGCCCGACCGGCCGCAGCGGCACGGGGCGTCGCTGTCAGCGAGCCGCAGGTGAGCGATGCCGCCCGCGGCGGAGTGCGGTCCGATGTGCACCGATCCGTCGGTGGCGAACGCGGCGTCGACCACGTTGCCGACGAACAGCTTCAGCAGGCTGCGCCGGGCGCGCGGGTCGCCGAAGAGGATCTCCGCCTGGGCCAGGGCGCGGGCGTGCCCGTCGACGTGCACCGGCATGCCCGTGGCCGCCGCCAGCACCTCCCGGACCGGCACGTCATGCCAGTCCAGGGGCTCGTGTTCGATCACCACGCCGAGGTCGGGGTCGACCCGGCCGCCGGTGACGACGCCGAGGCCGAGGACACGGTTGCCCCGGGCGCGCCGGGAGAGGAAGCCGGGCAGATGTCGGGCGATCATCCGAAGGACGTCCGCCGGGCCGCCCTCCCGCGGCAACTGCTCCCGCGTCACCACCTGTCCACGCAGGTCGACAAGGCTGAAGGTGACGAACGGGACGGCGATGTGCACCCCGCAGGCCAGATGAAGGTCGGTGTCCACGTCCAGGGGCACGTGTGGCCGCCCGGCCCGGGGAGCCAGCGAGGAGGCGGGAAGCTCTCGGAGCAGACCCAGGGAGATCAGCCCGGCTGTCTGCCGGGAGACCGCAGCCGGGCTGAGCCCTGTTGCCCTCCCGATGGCGGTGCGGGCGACCGGACCGTGGTCGAGGACCGCCCGCAGGATCGCCGCCGCGGAGCCCGCGGAGCCGCCCGGGCACAGTAACCACTGGAGCCGCCTGGGCCGCCTGGGCCGCCGGCAGCGGTTCTCCCGGCTCCAAGCCTGGAGACGCCCCCCGCCGCGGCCCGCGGCCTTCCCTGCGCCGGCAGCGTTTCCCGCGCCGACATCTTGTCGCGTACTGGCGCCTTGTCGCGTACTGGCGCCTTGTCGCGTACTGGC
>NZ_CDWWXB010000223.1:3059-5680 GCF_977971855.1 Frankia sp. CoWAU3
GTCTTGTCTCGTACGGGCACGGAGAACCTCCTCGCGATGCGACCACGCGGCTGACGGGGCCTCTCGTCGCCGCGCACGCGCAAGGCGTGCAAACACAGGGCAGGTGGAACGCACGGAAAAGTCAGGACCGGGGGCACGGCTGACCACAGGGACGGTGGATCGGAGGGAGGGGGCCACCCTTCGCTGACATCAGGTCGGCTGCCGTTGGCCGGCTCGGGTACGAGGCGGCAGGTGCCGTCACCGGGCGCCGGGGGGCTTACGGTGACGGATGCCAGTCGGCGGAACGGGTCCTGATGATCAGAGGGATCGATGGTAAGGGTGACAGAGCGCGCTCGCGACGCGATGAAAGTCAATGTGTGCACGGCAGACCAGAAGCGGGCGCCGGCTCATGACGCTGACAGTAGATATCATTCCGCCGCTTGTCAATAAAAAAAGTAGAGATTAACGCCTTCCGCTCAGCCGACCAGGAGAATAAGCGGGGGCGCGGCGAGCACGATGATCGCCCCGAAGTAGGCGCACGGCGGCATCCACCATGGCACTTCCGGCGGGTCGAGGAGCCGGGCGATCCGCGAGATGACCGGATTGGCCGTGCCGCGCCGAGGGCCGCCGCCGATCGGTCGTGTCTGGCCGGGCGCCGCATCGCCGGGGTCTGGCCCGCCGGGGTCTGGCCCGCCGGGGTCTGGCCCGCCGGGGTCTGGCCCGCCGGGGTCTGGCCCGCCGGGGTCTGGCCCGTCGGCGTCTGGGTTGCCCGGGCCGGGCGGGCCGGAATCGCGGACGCCGACCGCCGTAGGATCGTGGGAGCCGAGTGCGGGCAGCACAGCGGCCGGAGAATCGATGATCCCCAGCGCCCCGGCGGGGACCGGTGCCCTTGCCCCGCCCAGCCGGGCCAAGGCCCGCGCGAGCGATCGGCGGCTTGTCTGCCGGGCCGCCGCGTCGTCGGCGAGCATCTCGACGAGGAGCGAGACGGCCGCGGTCGCCTCCCTGGCCGGATCCAGGAACGGGAAGGTCCGCTCCCACGCGACGAACGGCTGGATGACGAGGTCGTGACGACCGGCGACGTGGGCCGCCTCGTGGGCGAGCACGGCGTCCAGCTCGGTGGCGTCGAGGGTGTTCAGTAGCCCGCGGGAGACCACAACCCGGGCGTGCCGCACCCCCGGCACGCAGTAGGCGACCGCGACGGGATGATCAAGGATGCGCAGTAGAATGCCGGCCCGGTCCCGGTGTTCGCACAGGCAGCAGCCGGTTGCGCCCCCGCCGTCGGCGGTTGTGCCAGGGTCGGTGGCCGCACCAGAGTCCGCGGCTGTGCCGGAATGATGGGACGCACGGCCGGGCGGGACGCAGGTCTCATGCCGGCGATGCCGACGGCCAGCCAGATCGACCAGGTCGCGGTGTCGGTGACGCTCGCGAAGGGTGGCGGCGCTGGAGGTGCCGAGCACCCCGAACAGCCGGGAGGCCAAGGCCGCCGCCACAGCGAGGCCGATGAGGTTGATCAGGCCCAGGCCCGTCAGCGGCGCGCCGGCCGCGATGTTGTCGAGATGGTCGGCGATGGCGGTCGGGGTGTCGCCGGACAGTGGTGAGACGGTGAACGCGATCGCCGCGAGCAGCGCCGACACTCCGCCGGCCAGACCGACCGCCTGCCAGAGCACGATCGCCGCCCGTGGACATCGGTAGGGCCAGCGCGCGGCGGCCAGCAGGCGTGGGACCGGCCAGGCCAACATGCCCGCGAACAGGGCGAGAAGTGCCGCGGTCGTCATGTCCCGGCTAACGCTACCGGTGGTCGGGCGGAATCTGGGCCGTTCGATCCGGGTCGGTGGCTACCGTGACGATCTGCTCCGGGTCGTCGCGGGGCGGGTCTCCGATCGCCGGACCGCGCCGGGCCTCGGCGTGCCGGACCTCCGTGTGCGGATCCTCGGCGCGCGGGGCCTCTCCGCCAGGCACGAAGATGCCGGGTTCCCCGGGACCGACGGGTTCCAGGGCACGGCGAAGGATCTCGGCCTCCTCCGCGGACACCGACCCCACGAAGCGGACCAGGGCGGAACCACGATCGTCCGCCGTGCCGAGCGCCTCCATCATCGCCTCGGCCACGACGGCCTCGCGACTGTCGCTGGCCGCGTAGCGATGCGCGCGCGCCGAACGCTGACGCCGCACGAATCCCTTCCGTTCCAACCGTTCGAGCACGGTCAGCACGGTGGTGTACGCGAGATCGCGTTCATGCTGGAGACGGCCGGCGACCTCGCGGGCCGTCAGCCAGTCGTCGCTCGCCCACAACACGTCCATGACCGACCGTTCGAGGTCACCCAGGCGCGCCATGGTGCCAATCCTACGTGGCGTAGAACATTCGTGGAACCGAACGGGGTGCTTCGTTGAGGCCTGTTGCGTCACAGCCACGCGGCAACGGTGCCGGCCGTCGGGGAGGAACCGGGGAGGAACCGGCCTTCCAGCCCCCGATCTGCCTCCGGGCTCCCGATCAGCGCCCGGCTCCGGAGCAGTGCGAACGCGCCGGCTGACTGATCCGCCGTAAGTGTTCGGTGATGTCGTGGGAGGGCTCGCCGAATGCCCGGCCGGCGTTGCCGGTCGGGTGCTGTCGGTGAGGCGAGTTAAGGCGCGGGTCCGTCGTGATC
>NZ_CDWWXB010000224.1:0-5376 GCF_977971855.1 Frankia sp. CoWAU3
TCCTGCCCCTGACCCCACCGAACACGACAACAACCCCGTCCCACGGGGTGGGAAGCGGGGTCGCGGACCTGCTCCTCAAGGAGCGATTCATTGAGGAGCGCGGGTACTGACGGGCTGGCCAGGAAGAAATCACTGGCCAGCGTCACTGACGTCGGATGTGCTGCGGGAGGAGGAAACGGCACGGCCCAGCGGAGGAGGCCGCGAGCGGGACGAGGGGAGCGGAGGCCTGGCAGGAGCAGCCGCATGGCCGCGGCCGAGTTCGATCCGATGAGAAGGCGGGCGGAACCCGCGCGACGATCTTCGGAAGTCTCGTCCAGGGCGACCGTGTCACCTTGAGGGCATTATCGAGGCTGGTTCCGCGAGGGGGTTTTCCGACACGCTGGCCGGAGGGATATCAACCCGCGCCGAGAGTGCGATCAGGGAAAGCAGGAAGGCGCCGGCAGCCATGCCCGCCGCGACGACGAAGGACACCTGAAAGGCATCGACTGCGCCGCTAAGCATCGCGGTCGGATCTCCGGGATGAGCGGCGAGATGATCGGAGATGACGCGGGCCGACACCGTCGAGAGAATCGAGACGCCGAGGGCCGCGCCGATCTCCTGGGAGGTGCTCAGGAGTCCTGCCTCAACCCCGGAGTCGTCGCTGTTGGAGCCGCTGAAGGCGGCCACGTTGAGTGCGGTGAGGGAGGTCGCGAGACCGGCGCCGCACAGCACGAGCGCCGGCAGCAGCACCGCCGTGTACCTGGTGTCGGCGTCGCCCCGGGACAGGAGGGCCACGCCGACAGTGAGGAGGACAAGGCCGACGAGCAGCGCGGGTTTGGGACCGCGCGCGGAACGACTCGCTGTCGCCTGGGCGACGTTGGCCGCGAGCGCGGCCGCGGTTGCCATCGGCACGAATGTCAGCCCGGCCTTCATCGGGCTGTAGCCGAGTACCTGCTGCACATACAGGGCCACCAGGAGGAAAGCCGACCCGAAGCTGGCCCACACGAGCAGGGTCGCGCCGTTGGCGACGCTGAGACCACGCCGACGGAAGAGGGCCAACGGCATGAGCGGGTCGTCGCTGCGGCTCTCGATCACGATGAAGGCGATCAGAAGAACGGCGGCTGATCCGAACAGAGCAAGGATCGCCGGGCTGGTGAAACCGCGCTGCTCCGCCTGTGTGATGGCCACGACCAGCGAGAACATCGACCCGGTCGCGGTGAGCGCGCCGGCGATGTCGAAGCCGTGGTGAGAACGGGTGTCACGGGTCTCCGGCATGATCCTTCCGACCACGGCAAGCAGGAGTAGGCAGAAGGGAATTTTGATCGCGAACGCCCACCGCCATCCCGGCCCGTCGGTGAGGACCCCGCCCGCCAAGACGCCCACTCCGGCCGCCGCGCTGGACACCGCACCGAACACCCCGAGCGCCTTGTTTCTGCTCGGCCCTTGCGGGTAGATCGCGTTGATCGTCCCCAGCGCGGCCGGGGCGAGCATGGCCGCACCGAGCCCCTCCAGGGCCCGCCCAGCGAGCAGCACGCCGGTCACGTTGGCGAGCGTGCACACCACGGTGCCGACCGCGAAGACCCCCGTGCCCAGCCGGAACAGTCGCCGTCGGCCGAGTAGATCGCCAGCCCTGCCACCCAGCAGGAGCAGGCTGCCCAGGGCTATCCCGTAGGCCGTGACCGTGTAGGGCTGGGTCTCGCGGCTCATCTGAAGATCGGCAGCCAGGCTGGGTAGCGCGACATTCACGCTGGACAGGCTGAACACGACCAGGAACTGGCCGAGGCACACGACCGGCAGCAGCAGTGGTGATGCCGCAGACTCCTTCGGCTGAGCGGACCTCGACATACTCGCCTCCACTCCCCCGAGACCGACTTCCATTCCGGAAGTGATCCTAGATGCTTCCGAAATGGAAGTCAACAGATACACTGGCCGGGTGCTTGACCAGCACGACGAGTCCGACTGCCCGGCCGCTCGCGCGCTCGGGCTGATCGGCGATCACTGGTCCCTGCTGATCATCCGAGAGGCGTTCGGCGGCGCTCGGCGCTACGACGACTTCCGAACCCGTCTGAAGATCTCCGATCACACCCTCACCCGGCGCCTCGACCGGCTCGTCGATCGAGGCATCCTGCAACGCAGGCTTTATCAGCCACGTCCACCTCGTTCGGAATACGAGCTGACGTCGGCGGGCCGGGATCTCGCGCCGATCCTGATGGAACTCGGCCGATGGGGCTCCCGATGGACTACGGGAGCCGGCCCGGATCGATCGCTGCCCGCGAGCCTGCTCCGTGCCATGGACGAGTAACCCGGCCAGGAGCAGGAGCTTCCTGGGGCGGCTCCAGGTGTCAACCGGCGGCGCGTCAGTGCGGCCGAAGGTCCAGGGCCGGCCCGGACGCCCGCGCGTGTCCCGTCGGACAAGGAGGCTGGTGGGGGCCAGACCGAGGCTCGTCGCGGCCGGTCTGATCACCCCCGGTATCCGCTGCCCGATCTCGACCGCGCCTTCAGCGTACTGATCGACAGGCCGGCGGGATCCGCCAAAGCCTTGATCGAAATCTGTCGCGAAGAAGCATGACTGAAAACATGACTGCTATACGGACACATCATGCGCCTATTATCGACGTTTGGTAGCAAGTGATGGCAAACAAAGGATAAGTGCTAAATTAGGCATCAAGCTGTGCTAGAACCATTGCGGAGCGACGCCAGCCGAGGGGCGGGGCGTGACCGTCGGCGCAGATGCACGGACGGCCACGCATCTGTCGTGACGCCGCGGCGCATCCCACCCGTGCACCTGGGCAGACAGGAGGATGGTCATGGCAGCGCCGCGCAGGAGATCTTCGTCGGGATCGGGCCGGACGTCCGCCCGCCGCCGGCAACCGACCCGGTCCCGCCGGGCCGCTTCACGGACGAGGAGCCGGCGGGAACGCAAACACGTCCATCTCGCCTGCTATCTCGCCTTCGGTGCCGCCGGACTGTGGCTCACCCTGCGGGGCACGTGGGTCGCGCTGCCGGTGGCCCTGCTCGTGATCACCGTGATGTTGGGATTCCGTTGGCCGACGCTCTGCCGGGCCTACCGGACCGACGACGGCATCTGCGAGACCCCGGTCAACGGCTGGCTCACCGGATGCGCGAGTCATGCCCCCTTCAAACGGCGCGATCTGCGGGCGGTCGCCTGGCCGCCGAACCGTGTCTCGCCGTTTCACCCGATCGTGCTCGCCCTGCGGATTCCACCGCGCGAGCCCGAGGCGCAGCCGGACCTCGACGGCGCTCCCCGCCGAGTCACCATGCGTAATCTCGTGACCTCGCTGGTACTCGCCGTCGCCGTGTTGATGACCGGATTCGGCCTCCTGCTCGGTGCGGCATGACCGGCGGGAGCGGGCCAGCCGACGGCTCCACCGGCCGGAGAATGGTCGGAACGCGGCTCTACAGTTCGGATTCCCCGGCCAGCATCGCCCGGGAGCTGAGCCGGAAACCGATGGTCCCGTCCACGATCTTTCGGATCACGGTGGCTTTCGGATCCCTGCCGCCGACACCGTCGACACCCAGGGCGCCCGCCAGGGCCCGTAGCTGTGGGACCGGGATCCGGCCCAGGGCGGCCAGGTGCTCCCGGGCTTCCTCCCGGCTCGCGGCGGCGACCAGTGTCGCGTGCAGCTTCTCGACGTCCACGGACGCCGGGAGCCGGGAGCCGTCCGCCGCGGCACGACTGCCCGGGTCTGCTGCCGTGGCCGTGGGCGCTGCTGTGGCCGTGGGGACGACCGCGAGCCGCGCCCGACCCGCCACGAGATCGTCGAGCTGCCGGACGTCCAGGGTGTCGAGCAGATCGGACACCTGGCGCAGGAGAACAGCCCCGAGACGGGCCGCATCCCGACCCGGGTGGCTGGCGGGCCGACTGTCAGGAGCCATGGTTTGCCGTCCGGATGCGTTTGAGGAACTCCTCGACCAGGCTCTGCAGTTCCCAGGCGAGTTCCCGGCTGAGCTGCTCGGTGAGAATGGCGGGGAGCTGGGAGCGGGCCGCGCCGGCGAAGTGCTTGTTGCTCTCCCGAAGCATCGCATCGAAGACGGGCAGCCCGAGGCTTCTGGTCTGCGCTATGTAGGGCCGCAGCGCCGAGACGGGCTGACCACCGTAGTACTGGACCATTGTGAAGACGACGCCCAGAATCATCGGTTCCAGTTTCTTCACGGCCGGCCGGAGGTCGGCCTGCAGATCAGCGACCTGGTTGAATTCCCAGGTGAACCGGCGCAGCCGGGACTGCAGGTGATCGATTCCGAGGGTGGACAGCTCGTCCGGGCGGGCCGGGATGAGCAGTTGGTCGCTGGCCGCCACGGCGGACCTCGTGATGACGCCGAAGTTCGGCGGGCAGTCGATGAGCACCAGATCGTAGAGCGGCCCGGGCAGGGTGGCAAGCCCGGCCGCGAGACGCAGATAGACGTCGAAGTAGTGGCGTGTTGACCGGTGGATCTGTGCCCCACCCAACCGCGCGGCGAGATCCATCTCGACGTCGCCGAGGGCAAGGTGGGACGCGATCAGGCCGAGTCGGCCACCGCTATGCGCGATGCGGGAGTTCGCCACCGTGGGGGCGGTGACGAGTGCCTCGAGCCCCGGCACCGGCCCGTCCATTCGCCAGGCTTCGAACCACTGTTTGATGGTCCGGCCCTCGGCGAGGTGCGCCCGCCAGTCCTCCGGCCGGTAGAAGGAGAAGGTGAGGCTCGCCTGCGGATCAAGATCGATCAGAAGAACCCGTTTTCCCCAGCGGGCGATCTCCGCGCCGATGTTCGCCGTCAGAGTGGTCTTTCCGACTCCGCCCTTGTAGTTCATGACCGAGACCACTTTCACGGTGTCACCGCTCTTGTGGATGACCGCGATATATTAAGATAGCCGTCAGGTTTGCTTCGTGGACTTCGATGATGTGTCATCCCCCTGTCGCGCACTGGCGCCGTCCGTACGCGTGACCCGCGCCGGCCTTCTTCCTGCCAGCACACCACGTGCCGTTGACGCCACTTCCGGGATCCCCTGGACGGGTGAGTGCCGTGCGTGGACATTTGGCCGCCGATGACCATCGATCGTCCAGCTGATCCCACGTTGGGAGGGTCGTGGGAGAGGTCGTAGGGCAGCCAGCCGCGCACCGGCTCCGGACTGCCGCCACGCCGGACCTGGCCGACTGGTGGGTACATCATGGTCAACTCAAGCGAAGTGGGACGGTACCAAGACGAAGGCCCGCAAGTCCGGCCGGACACCCCAAGCCGACCGTCTTCCGTCAGTGCCCCTGCTCACCCGGTGCCCCCGGCCACCGTCTGCGGCATCAGGCCGAGACGAGAGGGTGAGTTTCGGGTGATGCTGGGTTTGACGCGGCGAACAGGCGGTAGGTAATGAGCCTTTCCGCGTAACAGCCCGTGACGTTTAGC
>NZ_CDWWXB010000225.1:0-3470 GCF_977971855.1 Frankia sp. CoWAU3
AAACGACAAGCCAAGGCCCGGCGGGTCCATCCTGGCGCCAGACGTCCAGCCAGCGGCAGATCCGGTCGAGGGCCACGGTGTGGCCGGGGACGATGATTCCGCGGCGGTGGGTGAGCGCCAGTAGGGCAAGCGGCCCCGCGATGCCGTGAGCCATGCCCAGGTCGGCGTGTCCGCCCGCGAAGGGGCCGGGCGGTGCGCTGGTGGGGACGTCGACGCTCCACCAGCCGGGCGCGGCCAGCCCGGCCGTGTCCATGGCCGGCACCGGCTCGGTGAGCCGGACAAGGTAGGTCAAGATCTGGCGGAGCTGCTCGCTGTCCGGGCCTCGGACCGAGAGATACGCGCCGAGCCCGGTCAGGCCTCGGACCAGGTCGAATTCCGCGCGCACCGGTCGCTGTCCCACCTCTACCCGTGTGTGGGCCGCCGTGAGCCGGCGTTCGACCAGTCTTTCGACAGCGGTATGGAGCCGCTGGGCCGCGCGCTGGTGGTGGCCGGGTGGGGCCGCCGCCGTCAGGGCCAGCGCGAGCGCCGGGGCGCCGAACCACAGGCCGGCGCCCGGCCCAGCGGAAAGATCTTCGCTGCCGGCGGCTGTCAGCCAGCCGTCGGCGGTGTCCCAGTCGCCGTGGCGGGAGCTGGCGCGCACCCCGTGGAGAAGCGCGACGCCGGCCGCTCCCTCAGCCAGCGACTGGCCCTTCCAGCGGGGGCTGCTGGGGCTGCGGTCGTCGCCTGTCTCGGGCGGCGGTGGCACGGCCAGCGCGTCGGCCAGCCGGGCGGCGATGGTCGCCGTGCGGGTGCGCGGATCGCCGACCACAGTCATGATCTTTCCGTTCCAGCGGGGACGAGACGGGCCTGCTGGTCGGTGTGGTGCCAGGCAAGGGCGACCGCGCGGGCGAGGCGGTGGCAGGCACGCTCCGCCGCGGAGCCGAGGCCGTGGGCACGGACATAGTGCAGATGCAGCAGCGATCCCAGTACATCGCTGTGGTCCGGCCGGCCCGGTGATGCGGCGAGCTGGGCTGCATATCGTTCGGCGGCCCGGCGCCGGGCGTCCCAGCTGTCACACACCGCTGCCGGAAGCCGCAGGACTGCGCCGCCAGGCGCGGAGCCGCCGCGATCTGCTTGGGACAACGCGATGGCCTGGCGCAGCACCGGCCGATGAGTCGGTGCCCCAGAGGCCCGTCGGTTGTCCAGAAGCCACCGCATTCCGGCCTGCCGGTTACCGATCAGTGCGCAGGTCAGGTCGACCATGCTGACCGCTGTCAGGGCCGCGGGGAGCAGCGCCCGGTTCGCAGCCTGGGCGACCAGCTGGGCGACGACAGCGGCGGAGTCGGCGGCGAACAGGTTATCGGCCGCGGCGAGTGCTTCGCCCTCGCCGTACCGGGCCGTCTCAGGGTGGTAGGTGTCGAGTGCCAGATCGCCAATGAGACGCTGCGCTCGCAACTCCTCCGCCCAGACACCGACCCGGGCTGCCAACCGCCCGTAGCTCTGGGCATCCGGCGCGAGGCGGATCCGCAGGCGTAGGTGGGGCGCAGGGTCGTGGTACCTGATGAACCACCACATCCCCGGTGTCGAGCAGCGCGGGCAGGCGGCTGGTGAGGATCGTATTGACCACGTCCGGATGGCAGTACAGCTTCGCGAAGAGCACCGTCGACCCTGGCAGGATCCCGGAGGCCGCGTCGGTCACCGTCATCGGACCGGATGCCGTCACCACGGCGGGTGCCGGACGCGGGGCGGCGGTCGTCGCCACGGGGAACACGATCTCGTGGGCTCGGCCGCCGGCCCAGCCGTAGTCATCGGGATGCGGTGCTTCGGAGAGGCTGACAGCACCGCTGGCACCGTTGAGTTCAGCACGCAGCAGGTCGCGGTCCAACCGTTCGTCGAGGTCCAGCCGCAGCCGCACATCCGCCCGGCCGGTGCTCACCCACCGGGGCAGTCCTGATCGCTGCCGGAGCCGCCCGAGCGCGTCAGCCCATTCCTGGTCGGCCGCCCGCGGGCCTGGGAGATCCGACGGATGGATGCGCCAGCGGGCCGGTGCCAGAACCGTGCGGCCATGGCGAACCCTCGGCAGGAACGGGAGACAACCCGCCGCGCCCCACGAGAACGGGGCGACGGTCCCGGCGCCAGCGCGGGGCAGTTCGTGCAACAGGCGCGCGAGCGGTGGGAAGGACTGGCGGGCCGCAGCGTGCGTCAGCAACGGTTCGACGACGGCACGGCGGGAGAGCGACACCAGGTAGAACCGCGCGCTGTCCGCCGTGACCGCCAGATCCGTCCACACGATCCTGCCGTGCTGACGTTCGTGGTGCTCGGCGAAGGAGATCCAATCCGCCAGCATGTGGGGAGCGCGGGTGACGTTCTCCAACCGGGCGTGCCCCGGCGGGAACGACAACTGCGCTGTCACTGCGTCGTCGACCACCGTGGGAAGCTGACGGAACGCGCTCACCATCCGGTGACGGTCCGCGTCGGGAAGCAGATCGAGGAATCTGCCGCTCATCGCGACCGCGGTCCGGCTGACACCCGTGACCCACAGGGTGAACGCGCCTCGGGGCAGGCTCGCTGTCGACGGTGCCAGGACCTCGACGCAGATCTCGACATGCGGTTCCGCCCAAAACCCGTCCGCCGGTGCGGACACGGCGTCGAGGGCGGCGTTGTCCAGAACGACTTCCTGCTGGCCGTCGAGCGCCGCGCGCTGAGCAAGCTGCAGCAGGAACTCGTCGCGGAGCGGCACCCCGTCGGCAGGCTCTGCCGCTGCCGGGCCGAAATGGGCCGGATAGCCCAGGCCGACCACCGGGTCAACCAGCTGATCAAGTCCTACCAGCGCCGACTCACCGAACCTGTCGATGAAGCTGCGGTGGTACTCGCGCCAGGACGGGTTGCCAGCCGGATGTGGGGTCATTCGCAGCAGCACTCCGGCCGCCGCAGCGGCCTCCGTCGCCACGACCTCCGGCACTGTCACCGTGCAGCCCATCCGCAGATCAACCACGAGTGGCTGTTCGACCACGGAGTGCACCACCCGCATCCGCTCACGAACGGCCGCCAGACCTGGCTGCGGCACCGAACCGTCCACGCCGCGTGCTCCCACGAGGTCGGCCTGGATCAGCAGGAGCTTTTCGATGAGGGCCGCCGAGGAAGCGCTGGGGCTGTCATCGGACCGCTGCGTGGTGGCTGGCACGCCTGCGTCCTCGATGCCGGTCAGCGTGCCGAGAATGTGCGCGACGACGTCCGTGCACGTCGCGGGTGGCCGCAGGTTGCTCACGAGAACGCCATACGTCAGGAGCTGGGCCAACATGGTCTCGACGCCAAGGCGAGGAAGACCGAGCGTGGCGCCCACCGCATCAACAAGATCGGAAAATCGGACGGGTGCCTCCGCGCACGCCATGGCCGTCTGTACTGCTCGGCTGTGGCGGACCGAGACCTCGGCGGGTAGGAACGCCTCCGTTGGCGGTTGGGCGTGCGGGCGCCAGGGAAGTACGAGCCGG
>NZ_CDWWXB010000225.1:3780-5685 GCF_977971855.1 Frankia sp. CoWAU3
GCCACACGGAATCCGCCCGTGGGTAGAGCCGACCAACATCAGTCCATCGCAGTGCGGACTCGATGCCTAACCGCGCCGGGGCCACGCCGGCGAAGAGGCCGAAGGGCGTCGCGCGCCGGCTCATCCGCACCAGATAGCGCGCCACTGCCAGCCCCAGTCGGCGCGCCCGACGCGCCGACGGCCTTTCCCCGCGGCACGCTTCCTCCACGCTGGCAGCCAGCGCCGGGCTCGCAGTCTCCACGGCGACGGCGATGGAGGTATGGGCCCAGACCTCGGCCAGCCAGATGCACCAGCGCGCCGCGTCGTCACAGTCCGCGCCTGGCCAGGTCTTCGCGGCCATCGCTGTCGTCTTGTCCGACAGGGCGGCAGCACGGAACAGTGCGGCGTCGAGCGGCGCGTAGAGCAGCGGGCTGCGCCGGAAGTCCATAGCATCGCCTCCGTCTGGTGAGCAGCGGTCCATTGCGCGGTACACATGTGCCGGGTGGTGCTCGGAGACCGCGTGGTCCCCGAGCACCACCCGGACTCGTGGCGGTGTCAGCAGTCCTTGTTCTTATTCGTCGAGCAGCCGTTGTCGGTGGTGCACAGCAGCGCGTCCGCCGCGTCGCCCTGCTCGACGATCGAGACGTCGAGCTCCAGCTCGCTGATCCCTGCGGTGGTCGTGTCGGCCGTGACGGTGTCCATGGTCATCACACTCCCGGTCTCGCCCGTTCCCATGGGAAGCGGGCTCGTGAAGGACTCCAGTAGTGCCGTCCTGCCGCCTGTTCCTCCGCTGAGGGCACGCGGGGTTTCGTCACCGTGGATCCGGTGACGCCTGGGCGACGGGACATCTGGTGCTGCCGACACGGGCCCCCGAGCCACTCGACTGCTCTGAGCAAGCGCCCGGAAACTCTGTGCCGGCCGGTTTCGGTAGCAAGAGTGGAGGCCTGCCGCGCCATGAAGTGACACACGTTGTGTCACTGATCCGCTGCCATCCGGCGCACAGGACGGTGCTCTGGAGGACAGGCGGTTACCAGAGGGTCGGGTGCCCGGCGGCGAGTGCGCTGCCAGCTAAGATCAACCACCAGATCCGGGGAGTGATCGCTGTGGAGGAGAGGGAGGTTGTCGGTCCTCGAAGGAGCCTGCATTGCAACGTGATCATGGTCCGGCTGTCCTAGCCGAGCTCGGCACTCCTGCCAGTCCGGGATAAGACCAGCTCGCGCTGCGGCGGACCGCACCCCAGGCCGAGCGGCCCCCGGTCGCTCAGAGAAGCGACAGGAGGATTGGCGATCTTGGTGTTCGTCGTCGGTGGGCAGGGCTATCTCGGGTCCCGCGTGATCCACGCTGCCACCGGAACCGATATGGCGATCGCGATCAGCCGAGATGGAGCGACGCGACATGGCGTGCCATCTACGAGCTGGTCGACCTTCCTCGGCGGTCTCAAGGGTGTTCGTGGCCCCGTCGTTGTCTGGCTACTGGACGGCGCCAAGCACCACGAACTTGATCGACTAGCTGAGCTTCTGGCTGCCCGGCCCGACGGCCACCTCGTGCTCGTCTCGACCTGCACCGTCTACGGCGCCTGCGGCGACCTCGTCTGCGACGAGGGCACGCCGTTGGACCTGCGCACCGACCACGCGCGACTCAAAGCCAGGTGCGAGGCCCTGCTCGACCGCTCCGGCTGGACATCGGCTGTGCTGCGGCTTGGCGCGCTCTACGGCGTCGATCACCGCGGGATCCGGGCCGACCGGATCGAGAAGTGGGTCCGTCAGGGAACCACCGAGCACATAATCACCGTGCCCGACCCCGAGCACTGGCGCGGCTGGGTCCACCGGGATCAGGCAGCTCGCGCCCTCTGGCGGGCCGCAGCTTCACAGGTCACCGGCGTCTTCAACGTGGCTTCCGCGAACCTGACCTTCGCGCAGGCCGCGC
>NZ_CDWWXB010000226.1:0-2826 GCF_977971855.1 Frankia sp. CoWAU3
ACCGCTTGATTCCGCCGTTGTTGTGAACAGGGAGTTACCCTGTTCGCCGACGGCCCGCTCGCCATTGCGAGTTCCCGCCCATTGCGTGTCCCCGCGGCCGCGGAACACCTCGTGAACCGTCCGGCGTATAGCGTCGAAGGCGCCGGACCCGACGGGTCCAGGCAGATCGGCCGGGTTCCGCCGGCCGCGGCCCCGCGCACAGCCTGCGCACGGGGCCGGTGCAGGGAAGGATCGCGATGTTCTCGTTCGGGATACTGCCGGCCCTGGCGGGGCTCATGGCGGCGGCAATCGCCGCCGGGCTGTGGTGGTCGGCGGACTGGTGGGGGGCCGCCGCCGTGTCCGGCGCCCTGCTCGCCCTGGCCGTCCACGACGTCACGCAACGCCGGCACGCAATCCTGCGGAACTACCCGGTGTTCGGCCACCTCCGCTTCATGCTGGAGTCCATCCGGCCGGAGATCCAGCAGTACTTCATCGAACGCAACTACGACGGCCGCCCGTTCGACCGCGACATCCGGACGAGCATCTACGAACACGCGAAGGGCATCCACAGCGACCAGGCGTTCGGCACCGAGCGCGATGTCAACGCGGTCGGCTACGAGTACCTGCTGCATTCGACGGTGCCACTGGCGGTTGCGCCAGGCACCCCGCCGCCCCGGGTGCGCATCGGCGGCCCGGACTGCACCCAGCCGTATGACATGGCGCTGCTAAACATCTCGGCGATGAGCTTCGGAGCGTTATCGGGCAACGCCGTGCTCGCGATGAACCGCGACGCGGCGGCGGGCGGTTTCGCCCATGACACCGGGGAGGGCGGTCTCACCGAGCATCACCTGCGCTACCACGCCGACCTCGTCTGGGAGATCGGCAGCGGCTACTTCGGTGCTCGCACGGCGGACGGCGACTTCGACCCGGCGCTGTTCAAGGACAAGGCGGCTCTTCCGTCGGTCCGGATGGTCGAGCTGAAGCTGAGCCAGGGCGCCAAGCCCGGCCTCGGCGGCATCCTGCCCGCGGCGAAGGTCAGCGCCGAGATCGCGCGGGCCCGCGGTGTCCCGGCCGGGGTGACCTGTGTCAGCCCGCCGGGACACCGGGTCTTCTCGACTCCGCGGGAACTGGTGCTGTTCATCGCCCGGATGCGGGAGCTCGCGGGCGGCAAGCCCACGGGATTCAAACTGTGTATGGGGCCCCGGCGGGAATTGCTCGCGATCTGCCGGGCGATGCTGGCCGAGGGGATCACCCCCGACTTCGTCGTCGTCGACGGAGGTGAGGGCGGCACCGGCGCCGCGCCGCTGGAGTACGAGGACCACGTCGGTACTCCGCTCACCGAGGGCCTGATGACGGTGCACAACGCACTCGTCGGCGTCGGCCTGCGAGACCAGGTCCGGATCGGGGTGAGCGGCAAGATCGCCACCGGGGTGGACATCGTCAAACGGCTCGCCCAGGGCGCCGACTACACCAACGCGGCCCGCGCGATGATGATGGCGGTCGGCTGCATCCAAGCGCAACGCTGTCACACCAACACCTGCCCGGTCGGGGTGGCCACCCAGGATCCGCGCCGCGCCCGCGCGGTGGACGTCGCGGACAAGGGCGAGCGGGTGCGCCGCTACCAGCAGGCCACGGTGGCCCAGGCGGTACAGATGATCGCCTCGCTGGGCTGCGCCGGCTGCATCCGGGGATGCTGATGCGCCGGGTCACCCACACCGACACCCGCAGCTACGCCGAGCTGTACGAGTGGCTCGAACCCGGGGAACTGCTCGCCGAGCCGCCGGCGGACTGGGCCGCGGCCGACCCGGACCGCTTTCGCCCCTGATCCAGGGGTACCACGACGCTCTTCGGGAAAAGCTCGTGCGGGAAATGGCCGCGCGCTTCTCATCCAGACAGGAAGGAGCGGAGGATGCCAGCAGTCACGCCATGTCTGTGGTTCGACACTCAGGGCGAGGAGGCGGCCAGATTCTACACGTCGATCTTCCCGAACTCGCGGATCGTCGACATCACCCGCTACGGCCCGGCCGGGCCCCGTCCCGAGGGTACGGTCATGACCGTCCGGTTTGAGCTGGATGGCCAGGAGTACGTCGCGCTGAACGGCGGACCCGAGTTCACCTTCTCGGAGGGGATCTCGCTGCAGGTCGACTGCGGTTCCCAGGCCGAGATCGACGAGTACTGGGACCGGCTGACCGACGGTGGCGAGGCAGGACCGTGTGGGTGGCTCAAGGACCGGTACGGGCTGTCCTGGCAGATCGTGCCCACGGCCCTGCCTGAGCTCCTTGACGATCCCACCCGGGCCGGTCCCAGCGGGCGATGCAGGCGATGCTGAAGATGTCGAAGCTCGACATCGAGGAGTTGCGCCGGGCCGCCGACGAGGCGTGAGGCCCGGCGACGGACGCAACGGTCGCCGCGCTCAGGGCACGGTCGCCACGCTCAGGGCACGCTGGCGAGACGACGCCGGGCGGCCAAGGCCACGGCGATGCCGCAGGTCAGGGCGACGAGCAGGACGATCGGCCCCTGCCGGACGAACCAGGGAGCGACCTGCGGGTGATCGACGAACAACAGCTCGCAGTGCGGCAGGGCCAGGAACGAGCCGACCACGGTGACCGCCCCGAGCACCCGTCGCGGCGCCTGCCCGGTCAGGCCGAGGAGCACGGCGCCCCAGGTGAGATACCAGGGATAGAGGACGGGTCCGAGCAGGGCCAGGCTGAGTAGTGCCAGCCCGGCGGTGGCATGCGGTTCGCGGTCGCGGACGGTCGCCAGCAGCCAGACGAAGATCCCGGCGGCGACGGCCGCGCCTGCGGCCCGGGTGGGTCCCACCAGATCCTCGAAGCGCATCGCCGATCC
>NZ_CDWWXB010000226.1:3197-5744 GCF_977971855.1 Frankia sp. CoWAU3
ACCGCCAGACCAGCACCACCACGACGACCAGGGCCGCGGGCCACTTCACCAGCGCGGCCGCGGTGATGAGGACGAGACCGAGCACCGGCCTGCCGCGGTACACCGCCGTCAGGCCGCTGGCGAGCAGCGCCAGCAGGATGGCCTCAAGATGGATCGCGCCGACGAGCTGCAGCAGCACGATCGGACTACCCGCGCAGAACGCCAGCGCCCAGGGCCGTCGCGCCGCGGAGGACACCCGCACCACGCACACCGCCATCACGACGACGCTCGCCCCCGCGACGATCCGGTGCAGCAGGACCGCGCGCAGGACGTCACCGCCCGCAAGCGCGGTCACCAGCCGGAAGTAGCCGAGGGCGACCGGCCCGTAGGGCGACAGCGATGATCTCCAGATCGGATCGACGGCTAGCAGGATGGGACGGGCGCCGAGCGCGGTGGGCCCGGCGGCGTAGGGGTCGAGCCCGGCGGCGAGCATCGTCCCCTGCGCGGTGTAGCAGTAGACGTCGAGGCTGAGGATCGGCGGGCCGAGCAGCACCGGAACGGCCCAGAAGCCGATGACGAGGCCTATCCGCGGGACCGACAGGTCGCCGTGGTGCGCGCGCTGGCACAACCGGAACCATGCGCCGACGAGCAACGCCACCCCGATGATCATAAAAGCGGGTAGCGGAGAGGGGCGGTCGAACGGCACCGGGTCGAGCAGCCCGAACCAGCGTGACGGGGTCACGACTCCGGGCTGCAGGGCCAGTCGCCCCGCTACCAGCACCACCAGCACCGATCCGGCGGTCCCACATCCCGCGAGCAGGACGACGCCTCCGTCGAGGCGTCCGCCGACGCCCCTACCGGGGCGCGACGAACAGCGTCGAGCAGGATTGCCCGGTCGGGCGGTTCCGTGCGGCGCGGCGCACTCTATCTCGTCCATTCCGGTACAAAGCCTGACGTTTCTACATCGCCAACAGGCGGCGCGCCCGGGAGCACCCGGTGAACAATACCTGTCCTGTATGGATGTCGGAGCCCACGGGCGCCGGCCCGGCCCGCGGTGTCCTGCCTCGGCGCCGGGCGGCTACCGGCGGATGGCGGCGGATGGCGGCGGGATGAACGGCGGATGGTGACTGCCGGGCTCCCTGCTGGCGGACCGCCTCGGGGTGCTATGCCGAACGCATGCGGCAAGCGAGAACCATGGTCCCGGCAACCGTTACCACCTGCCCCAACGGGGAGACGGCAGGCCCGGGACCGCTGCCGGTCGCCTCGGCGCGACCGACCGCGCCCGTCGTGACCACGGGCGTCGTCGCCGCGCTGGTGGTGCTCGCGGTGATGATCGCACCACAGCCGCAGACCGACTTCGCTGTCTACCGGCTGGGGGGGCAGGCCGTCTGGGACGGGTCCGCCCTTTACCAGGTGCGTACGGCGGCCGGCCTGCCCTTCACCTACCCGCCGATCGCGGCGCTGCTGTTCACGCCGTTCGCCGCCATCCCCCTGGGGGTGGCTGAGGTCGTCTGGGCCGCGCTGACCGTCGCGGCACTCATCCTGCTGCTGTCCAGGCTGCGAGCCTGGCTCATCCCGCCGACCGACACCGCGCGGGCCGCCGGGGTCGGGCGGGCGCTGGGCTCGCGCTGGGCGCCGCCGCTGCTGCTGGTGGCGGCGCTCGCGACGGAACCGGTTCGCAGCACCATCATCTTCGGGCAGGTCAACATCCTGCTGATGCTGGCGGTCTGGCTCGATGCCGGGCCCGGACGGCGGTCCACACCGTTCGCCCGACTGCCACCCGGTGCTCTCACAGGTCTCGCCGCAGCGGTGAAACTGACTCCGTTGATCTTCGTGGCCTACCTGTGGCTGGCCGGCCGGCGCCGGGTGGCGATCGCAGCGGTGGGGACGTTTCTCGCGGCCCATGCCGTGGCGTTCGCGCTGGCACCCGCGGCGTCCCGCGCCTACTGGGGCGGGGTGTTCGCGGATCCGGGCCGGATCGGCTCGGTCACGTACGCCGGCAACCAGTCGCTGTCCGGCGCGATGACCCGGATCTGGGGAGACGGCGCGTCGGTCGTCCAGATCCACCGGCTGGTGGTGGCCGCGGTCGCCGTCGCCGGGCTGGTGCTCGCGGTGCGGCTGCACCGGCGCGGGGAGCCCGTCGCGGGCCTGCTCGCCTGTGCGGTCACCGGACTGCTGGTCTCGCCGATCTCGTGGAGTCACCACTGGGTGTGGGCGGTGCCGACGCTGCTCTGGCTCGCCACCCACGCCACCGACAGCACCGACAGCACCGACAGCACCGACAGCACCGACAGCCGAGCCTCACGCCGGTACGTCGGAGCGGCGCTCGCCGGCTACGTGTTGTTCGTGGCCTCCCCCGTCTGGTGGATCACGCCACACGACCAGAACTGGCCGCACCGCCGCGACCCGACCATCCTCCTCACGAACGCCTACGTGATCGCCGGTGTCGTACTCCTGGTCACCCTGGCGCGCGTCGCAGGCCGCCGGGACCTGTACCGCCCATCACGGAGAATGCGACATCCGGACCTGGTGCGCCGGGGCGTCAGGGGCTAGCGGGAGTTTCCTAGA
>NZ_CDWWXB010000227.1:0-5269 GCF_977971855.1 Frankia sp. CoWAU3
ACCGCTTGATTCCGCCCTCCATGTTCACGATCGGTACGCGTCGAGTTCCGACAAGTAGCGGTCCAAACCCTCGAACTTGGTAGTTGCAGCGGGGCTGCCTCGCTCTGAATGATGCGTGACCTGGGCACGAGACCGCCGTGGTCACCTGGCTTTCTGGGTATTCGCGGGATTCGTGATGACCGCCGCCGCGTGTCGAGCACCGGTGGGCTTCCGCATGTTTCCGATGTCAACCTTCGAGATAGCCGACGTGTCGCCCCATAAAGGTGGCCTTCTGTACGGGACGAGGAAGATCCGATCGTCAACATCCCGTCGCAGAGGGCCACCGCATGCTGACACCCAGGTGGAACACGATGATCAGACGGCGTGGGCGAACTCGGTGAAGGCAGTTGATAACTGCGGCAACGGGTCGGCATCGGTCCCGAGTTCGTGGTGGCCACGGCAGATGCTCTGGACGGGGGCGTGCCCGGCTCCGACGGTTGGACGGAGCGGAGGCGTTTCAGCCCGCGTCCTCTCACCGATGCCCTCCGGACAACCCGATCCGGCTGTACCAGTCACCGTCGGTCGGCTCCGATCAGCTCGCATTCCGATTTTTTCAGTACTCCAGGCCACCCCCACCAGCTGGCGCTGCCGCGGTTTCCTTTTCCTCTGGCTTTTCGGCAACGACGGCCTCGGTGGTGAGGAACAGCCCGGCGATGGATGCGGCATTCTGCAGGGCGGAGCGGGTGACCTTGGTCGGGTCGATGATCCCGGCCTCGAGCATGTTGACGTGCTCGCCGGTGGCGGCGTCCAGCCCCCACCCCGGTTGCAGGTTGCGGACCTTCTCGACCACGACGCCGCCTTCCAGACCGGCATTGATCGCGATCTGCCGGAGCGGCTCGGTCAACGCGCGGCGCACCATCTCGGCCCCGGTCCGCTCGTCCTCAGCCACCTCCAGCCCGTCGAAGACAGCCTCCGAGGCCAGCAGCAGAGCCACCCCACCGCCGGGGACGATGCCCTCCTCAACGGCGGCCTTCGCGTTGCGGACCGCGTCCTCGATGCGGTGCTTACGCTCCTTGAGCTCGACCTCGGTGGCCGCGCCGGCTTTGATGACGGCCACGCCACCGGCGAGCCTGGCCAGCCGCTCCTGCAGCTTCTCGCGATCGTAGTCGGAGTCCGACTTCTCGATCTCGCTACGGATCTGGCTGACCCGACCGGCGATCCGGCCCGGGTCGCCGGCGCCCTCGATAATGGTCGTGTCATCCTTGGTAACGACAACCTTGCGGGCCCGGCCAAAGCAGATCGAGGTCGGCGTTCTCCAGCCTGAGACCAACCTCCTCACTGATCACCTGACTGCCCGTCAGAACGGCGATATCGCCGAGCATGGCCTTGCGCCGCTCGCCGAAACCCGGCGCGTTCACGGCCACGGACCGGAACGTACCGCGGATCTTGTTGACGACCAGGGTCGCCAGGGCCTCCCCCTCAATGTTCTCGGCGATGACCAGCAGCGGCCTGCCGGCCTGCATGACCTTCTCCAACAGCGGGAGCAGGTCCTTGACCAGCGAAATCTTGATGTTGGCGACCAGGATGTAGGGGTCCTCCAGGACGCACTCCATCCGCTCCTGATCAGTGATGAAGTACGGCGAGATGTAGCCCTTGTCGAAACGCATACCTTCGGTGAGCTCCAGCTCGAGGCCGAAGGTGTTGCTCTCCTCGACGGTGATGACGCCGTCCCGGCCGACCTTGTCCATCGCCTCGGCGATGATCTGGCCGATCGCGGTGTCCCCGCCGGCCGAGATCGAGGCCGTTGAGGCGATCTGATCCTTGGTTTCCAGCTCCCTGGACAGATTGGCCAGTTCCCCACAGACCCGCTCGACAGCCAGCTCGATGCCACGTTTGAGGGCGATCGGGTTCGCGCCCGCGGCCACGTTCCGCAGGCCCTCATGGACCAGTGCCTCCGCCAGAACGGTCGCCGTCGTGGTGCCGTCGCCGGCCACCTCGTCGGTCTTCTTGGCGACCTCCTTGACCATCTCGGCACCGATCTTCTCATACGGATCTTCGAGCTCGATCTCCCTGGCGATGGAGACGCCGTCATTGGTGATGGCGGGAACGCCCCACTTCTTCTCCAGGACGACGTTGCGCCCCTTCGGACCGAGCGTCACCTTCACGGCGCCGGCCAGCTGGTTCATGCCACGTTCCAGCCCGCGCCGTGCTTCCTCCTCGTAAGCGATGATCTTTGGCATGATGGTTCCCCTGAAGCAGAACGCGACCGGACCCCGCAAACATCGCAGGCCCATCCTCGCGACATGCAACACCCTAATTACAAATCGTTGGTATCGCCTGCTGGCGGGGCAAGCCGACCGGCTGGACAGGCCGGGTCTGCCGGGGTCCCGGTGGAGGGCGCGCTGGCGGGTCCGGGTACCAGGCGCGCTCAATTGTATACCAGGCGCTCAGTCAGCTTTGGCCCTCGGGGCCGGTGCCTTGGCCCTCGGGGCCGGTGCTGATCTCGATGTGCTTGGGCTGGCTCCGCTTGGCCTTCGCCAGCCGGATGGTGAGTACTCCGTCGGCCAGGGTGGCGTGCACCGATTCCGGATCAATGTCACCCGGCACGGCGATGCGGTGCTCGAACCGGCCCACCGGGCGGCTACGGCGGCGCAGTACTCCCGTGCGTTCCCGCTCCTTGATTTCACCGGTGACGAACAGCTCGTTGTCACGCAGGTCTACGGAGATGTCCTCCCGGCGCACCCCGGGAAGATCGAGATCGATCACGAACGCGTCCTCGGTCTCCTCGATGTCGACCGGCTGCACCATGCCGCCCAGCAACCGCGCCGGACGGCCCTCGACGCCGCCTATGACGTCGCCGAGCAGATTGCCCATGCGGGTCCAGGCGTCCTCGATCTCCCGGAACGGATCCCACCGTGCCAGCGTTCCCAGGCCTTCTCCGCGTCGTACGGGCAGTGTCATGATCATCGCTCCTTCCGGCCAGGCCGGCCGGCTATCACCTTTGCGTCCAATTGACTATGCCTTGCCTCTACCCCTGCCTCGCCGTCCCGAAAACTGCGGGCCGCGGCCGAGAGACACCCGGCTGCAGCCGGCTGTAGGCCAGAAATCGGCTGTAGGGCCAGAAACCGGCGCTGCCTGGTGCTGCCCGTCCTGCCGGGCTCAGGCCCCCGGTCCCTGTCCTGACCCGGCCCCGACCGGTGTGGCTCTGCCAGCTCCCCTGGTGCTCCAGCTCCCCCGGTGCTCCAGCTCCCCTGGCAATCAGGACCTACTGGCGATCAAAGCCTTTTCGTGATCCCTTCCTTCGCCTACCGACAAGCGATACTCCGTAGGCAATGCGTTTTGCTGGGAAAATCCTGGACAGGTTCCCTGCTGTGGGGCCGGTTTATCCGCGTGAATCCTACTCACGGCGTGGGAACGCCCGATTCGTCATATGTGCGAGGTTCGCTTCTGGAGGAGCATTCGATGGCGAAGGCAGTCGGCATTGATCTGGGGACGACCAATTCGGTGATCGCCGCCTGGGAGGGTGGCGAGCCGAGGGCCATCCCGAACGCGGAGGGTGCGCGGACGACACCGTCGGTGGTGGCGTTCACCGAGAGCGGTGAACGCCTGGTCGGGCAGCTGGCGCGACGGCAGGCGATCCTGAACCCGAAGGGCACGATCTACTCGGCCAAGCGGTTCATCGGCCGCCGCTATGACGAGGTGACCGAGGAGGCCAAAGCGGTCGCCTTCGACGTCGTCCCGGGCCCGGAGGGCGCCGCCCGGTTCAGGATCCGGGACAAGCTCTACGCGCCGGAGGAGATCAGCGCGCTGGTGCTGCGCAAGCTGGCCGACGACGCCGGGCGGAACCTGGGCGAGAAGGTCACCGAAGCGGTCATCACGGTGCCGGCCTACTTCAACGACGCGCAGCGCACCGCGACGAAGGACGCCGGCCGGATCGCCGGCCTGAACGTGCTGCGGATCATCAACGAGCCGACCGCGGCCGCATTGGCGTACGGGCTGGACAAGGAGGGCCACGAGACCGTCCTGGTCTTCGATCTCGGCGGCGGCACGTTCGACGTGAGCATCCTCGACGTCGGCGACGGGGTGGTCGAGGTCCGGGCCACGGCCGGGGACAGCCACCTGGGCGGGGACGACTTCGACCGCCGGCTGGTCGACTACCTCGCCGACGGGTTCCACCGGGAACAGGGCATCGACCTGCGCCGGGACCCCCAGGCGCTGCAACGGCTGTTCGAGGCCGCGGAGAAGGCCAAGGTCGAACTGAGCTCGGTCACCCAGACCCAGGTGAACCTGCCGTTCATCACCGCCGACGCCACCGGGCCGCGGCACCTGACCACCACGGTCATGCGCTCCACCTTCGAACAGATCACCGCCGACCTGGTCGAACGGACCATGGGACCGGTTCGCCAGGCGATGGAGGACGCCAAGATCAGCGCCGACGACCTCGACGAGGTGATCCTCGTCGGCGGCGCCACCCGGATGCCCGCGGTGCAGGCACTGGTCCGGCGGCTGACCGGCGGCAAGGAACCGAACATGATCGTCAACCCCGACGAGGTCGTCGCCCTGGGCGCGGCGATCCAGGCCGGGGTGCTCAAGGGCGAGGTCTCCGACGTGCTCCTGCTCGACGTCACCCCGCTCTCCCTCGGGGTGGAGACCCGCGGCGGCCTGATGACGAAAATCGTCGAACGCAACACCACGATCCCGGTGCGACGCTCCGAGGTGTTCTCCACCGCGGAGGACAACCAGCCGGCCGTGGACATCGTGGTGCTGCAGGGCGAACGCGAACGCGCCGCCGACAACCGGGTACTCGGCCGCTTCCGCCTGGAAAACATCCGCCCGGCGCCCCGCGGCGAACCGCAGATCGAGGTCACCTTCGACATCGACGCCAACGGCATCCTCAACGTCACCGCCCGCGACAAGGACACCGGAGCCCAGCAGTCGATCACGATCAGTGAGACCTCCAACCTCCCCAAGGAGGAGGTCGAACGGATGATCACCGAGGCGGAACGTAACCGCACCACCGACCAGGCGCTACGCGCCGCAATCGACGCCCGCAACGAGCTGGACTCGGTCGCCTACCGCGTCGAACGGCTGCTGGCCGAACTCGGTGACGCCGCCCCGCCCCACGAGAAGGCCCGCGCCGACCTGCTGGTCGCCGACGCCCGCCAGGCCATCAAAGAGGAGGCTCCGGTGGACCGGGTCCGCGCCCTGAGGTGAGGATTTCCGGTGTGGGCTGGGTCGGTTGCAGGCGTGGCTGTCCGCGCCGGGTGGTCGGGCTCGGCGTCACAGCGTG
>NZ_CDWWXB010000228.1:0-1493 GCF_977971855.1 Frankia sp. CoWAU3
GCCCTGGAGCGGCACGGAACCACGCATCAGGGTCTTGAGGCGGCATCAGGGTCTTGATGCGCCGCGATCCGTCAGCTCATCAACCTATTATGATCAGCGGAGACCGGATCTCGCCCGCCATCCGGACGTGCGCCCGACGACCCCGGTCGCGACGCATCGGAGGTGCCATGTCCACGCCGCCGGGATCCACGCCGCCCACGGATAGCTTCACCAGCAGCTGCACCGCGTGACGCCCGCCGGGCGGCCGACCCGTTCGTCAGTCGTCCAGCACGCGCAGCGCCTTCGACGGACACAGCGCGACCGATCGACGCACGGCGTCCAGCCGACCGGCGGCGATCTCTTCGATCAGGGTGACGACGAGGCCGTCGTCACCCTGATCGAAGACCTCCGGCGCGGTCATCACGCACATCCCAGCGCCGACACAGACGGCGCGATCAGCGACAATCTTCATGCGACACCCTCCTGTTCCGCCCTCTTCCACCAGGTGACCGGGTCTCACCAGGTGACCGGGAGTGCGTGCAGCCCGTGTACGACATGATGGGCACGGAACGCGACCTGTTCGTAGGGCACGGCCAGCGCGAGATCGGGGAAGCGTCGCAGCAGCGCGGGGAACGCGATGCGCATCTCCATCCGGGCCAGCGGCGCTCCCAGGCAGTGGTGCACGCCGTGGCCGAAAGCGACGTGACCGGGAGCGCCACGGGTGATGTCGAGCCGGTCCGGATCCCCGACGAGAGCCGGGTCTCGGTTGGCCGCGGGTAGCGCCAGGAGCAGTTGTTCGCCCGCCGGGATGCGGTGACCGGCGATCTCCACCTCGGTCGTCGTCGTGCGGGGCACACCGGAGGGCACGATGGACAGCCACCGCAGCAGTTCCTCGACGGCGGGCTCGACCTGGGCCGGATCGTCGCGGACCATGGCGAGCTGGTCGGGATGGCGCAGCAGCGCCAGGGTGCCGAGAGCAAGCATGTTCGACGTCGTCTCGTGCCCGGCGACCAGCAGCAGCGAGGCGATGCCGACCAGCTCGGCGGTGCTCAGTTCGTCGCCGTGCTCGCGCACCAGCATGCCCAGCAGATCCTCGCCCGGGGCCGCCTGCGCCCGCGTGACCAGCCCGGCCATGTACGCACGGGCCTCGCGCTGCAGGGCCAGCCGCTGCTCGATCGGCAACGAGGCGTCGATCTGCCGGCGGGTGCGGTGCTGGAACTCCGCGCGGTCGGAATACGGCACCCCCAGCAACTCGCAGATCACCAGCGACGGCACCGGAAGCGCGAAGGTCGCGACCAGATCGGCCGGCCGGCCGGCCCGTTCCACCTCGTCGAGCGCCGCGTCGACGATGTCCCGGATCCGCGGCTCCAACCCGCGCATCCGGCGCACGGTGAACTCCGGGGTGAGCATCCGGCGCAGCCGGGTGTGATCTGGCGGATCGAACGCGAGCATCTGCCCCGCCCGCAGTTCGGCGATTTCCTCATTACTCAGGACGGGACCGCCAGGACCTACGA
>NZ_CDWWXB010000228.1:1857-5595 GCF_977971855.1 Frankia sp. CoWAU3
ACGTTGCTGAACCTGCCCGGATCCGCGAGTATCTCGCGGACGTCCTCGTACCGGCTGACCAGATACGCGGGTACCCCGAACACGGTGACAACGCGGCAGACGCCGTCGGTGTCCCGGATCCGGACGAGTTCCTCGATCGGATCGAACTGCGCTCGCCGTATATGCAGCGGAACTATCGGTGCCGCGGCCATCGCCTGTCCACCCTTCGTCGTTCACGCGGGACCTCGGACACCGACGACGCTACCATCCACGCGAAAAATTGCTGTCGTTTGAACGGACCGCATCCGGATATCCACCGCCGAAGATAACCCCGAGGAAGAGAACGTCCATCAACGAGTGGATCGAAACTGTTCGACACTGGTCAGTATTATTTTATATTTTTTGACAAAATTCATCATAGTTCAATATTGCCTACCGCTTTCGATTACCCATCTACCGCCATCGGGAAAAATGCCATGATGAATCATCCGTAGAGAATCGGCCTTCCCCACGCCAGGCTCGCGCCCGGGCTCGGATGATGATCCGACCACCCGCCGAGTGGGCCTGGACCGGTCAGATCAACCGAGGACAAGATCCGTGTTGCGGAGGGTGACCGCGGCTCCTACAGTTCGGTTGTACCACCGGATTCCGCGGAATCCGCGGATGCCGCAGATGCCGCGCCCTCCGGTGAGTGCTGACCCCGCGCCGGCCGATTCCTCGCCACCGGCCGGTGCCCCACATCCTGCGTCATGACGGGTACCGAGCGACACACAGGGGAGCCAGAAGATGAGGGACCGCAGGGAGACAGACGTCGTCGAGCTGGCGCAAGAACACGCGGAGCTGCTGCCCGAGCGCATGACCCTGGCTGCGATCGAGATAAACCGCACCGAGTTCGACCCCACCTTCTACCCGGTCGGCTCGCCGGGCAGCAACAACGCCCAAATCGATAATCATCCGGAGCCGCAGACCGCCTACAGCGACGGAGCGTTCGTCAAAACCATCGCCAACAGCTGGAACCGCATCGAGCAGTGGTGAGCTCCGGAACGATTCTGCTCCTCACGCCGGTCTCCCCGGCCGGGTAACCGCACCCGACCACGTTCTCCCGAGGTCGCCAAGGGCACCGTGCACCCGCGGCCACCGGCCGGCCGACTATCCTTCGGCCGGCCGGAAGGCATGCCCTCGCCTCAGTCAGGCCGATCCGAGAAGGCCAGCCGAAGTTTCGACCGACGCTGGCACGACCGTGACACACCTTGTGCAGGTACTGGCCACCAGGTTGAGCGGTGGCTAGCGTTCCCACCGCCCGAATATCCGAGGCAACTCAGATCGGTGGGAAACAAGAATGAACGATATCACGGGCAACTGCGCCGGCAAGCTGAATGGAGAACTGTTCTTGGAATGGGCGGAACTACTACCCGAGCGGACGACTCTCGCCGCGGTCGAGATCGGTCGGAAGGAGTTTGACCCAACCTTCTTTCCGGTCGGCTCCCCCTGGTCGAAAATGGCACAGATCGACGCTCATGCGGAGCCGCAGGTCGCCGGTGGATTTCTGCCCATTCTCATCACGCTGGTACCGAGCATCAACATCATCATACAGAAATAACACCGACCGCTTTACCACTTTACCACTACGATCGACAGATACACCGCCGGATTCCTCCGGGGTGGTCACCCGGCCGGCCGCCGGTCGACGGACCGGCGGCCGGCTTCCCGCCAGTTCATGACAATGAGGATGGGACGCAGATGACCGAGTCCACCCGGTCGTCCACCCGGTCGTCCACCCGGCCGACAACGATGCCGCCGGTGCCTTCCAAACCGGACCGGACGCCCGACCTCACCGATATCACCGGCGTCACCGATATCACCGGCGTCACCGATCCGACGGGCGTTCCCGGGCCGACCGAGGTACCCGCCAGACCGAGCCGGGCCGACGGCCTGGCGCTACTCGGCGAGTTCACCGGGTCGGGCCTGGCCCGACCCGTCTTCCTGGCCCGCCGCGCCGACGGTCAGGTCGTCGCACTCACCGAACTGCTCGCGCACATCCTCGAAGCGGCGGACGGCGCCCGCGACGTCGCCGCGATTGCCGACCGGGTCACGGTGGTCTGCGCCCGCCGGATGAGTGGCGCCGACGTCGCGTACCTCGTAGCGGATCGGCTCATGCCACTCGGCCTGATCGCCAGCGAGAACGGCGTCACCCCGGCACCACGGGCGAAGGCGCTGTTCACACTCGCAGCCCGGCACACCCTGTTACCCGCGCCGGCCGTGCACCGGGTCAGCCGGGTGTTCGCGATGCTGTTCCGGCCAGCGGCCGTGGCCCTGCTGCTGGCCCTGCTGGTGGTCACCGACGTGTGGACGTTCGCCCGGCACAGCGTCCGAGACAGCGCGGCGGAGGTGCTCGCGACCCCGGCCCTGATCCTGGTGGTGGTCGGCCTGGCCCTCGCCGGCGCGCTGTTCCACGAATGCGGGCACGCCGCGGCCTGCCACTACGGCGGTGCCCGCCCGGGAGTCATCGGTTTCGGCATGTACCTGGTGTGGCCGGCCTTCTTCACCGACGTCACCGACTCCTACCGGCTGAGCCGGCTCGGCCGGCTGCGCACCGACCTCGGCGGCATCTATTTCAACGGACTGTTCGTTCTGCTGCTCGCCGGGGCTCTCGCGCTCACCCACGCCGGTGTGCTGGTGACCGCCGTCGTCCTTGTCCACCTGGATGCCATGCGCCAGCTTGCGCCCTTCGTCCGGCTGGACGGCTACTACATCGTCAGCGACCTGGCCGGGGTACCGGACCTGTTCAACCGGATGGGGCCGGCGCTACGCGCGACGCTGCCACGGCGACGCAACCGCGTCCCGCGCGGGCGGCCTGCCCGATCAGCAGGACGGCCCCAGCCGGACGGACTGACCCGACCGGACGGACTGACCCGGCCGGCCCGGATCGTGGTGACCGCTTGGGCGCTGCTCGCGGCGCCGCTGATCCTGGTGAACCTGGTCGTGCTCATGGTCTCGGTTCCGTTCGCGCTTACCCGGACGACCCGGGCCATGTGGGACTATCTCGGGCTGGCGGGCCGGGCGACCCATGACGGGAAGCTGGTCACCGCATTCGCGGAGGTCGTCTCCGCGCTGCTGGTCGCGCTGCCGGCCGGCGGGATGCTGTTCGTGCTGTTCCTGCTCGCCCGGGGCGTGCTACGGGCGGTCCGGGCGCACCGGGAAGGCTGCCGACGCGGGTAACGGCCTCCCGCCGGCCAGCTCGCAACGGCACCACCACCGACAGCCCCCACCCGATCAGACGACGGTGGGCCGGTAGAGGCGGGCGTAGGCACCGCCGTCGGCGAGCAGCTCGCTGTGCGTACCGTCCTCGACGATCTGGCCGTGGTCCATCACGTAGATGCGGTCGGCGTCAATCACCGTGGACAGCCGGTGCGCGATCACCAGGCACGCCCGCCCCACCGCGAGCCGGTCCAGGGCGGTGCGCACGGCGGCCTCGGAGACGGTGTCCAACGCCGAGGTCGCTTCGTCCAGCACCAGCACCCGTGGTGACTGCAGCAGGACCCGGGCGATGGCCAACCGCTGCCGCTCACCACCGGACAACCGGTAGCCCCGAGCGCCGACCCGGGTCGCCAGACCCTCGGGCAGCCGGTCGAGCAGAGCGGAGAGGCTGGCGGCCGCCAGGGCGGCACGCAGCTCGTCGTCGGTCGCGTCCAACCGGCCGTAACGGAGGTTCGCCGCGATCGTGTCATGGAACAGATGCGGGTCCTGAGCTTGTCGTTT
>NZ_CDWWXB010000229.1:0-2708 GCF_977971855.1 Frankia sp. CoWAU3
CAGAAAGAGCACGCGCATGCGATCGGTCACCGGAGCATCCAGGCAGAGCAGACCGGATCGCCCGGCAGGGAGGTCGACCATCATGATGTTCGCATCCGTCGGAGAGAGGTTCGTCGTCCACGGCCGCACGGTGGGCAGCCCGGAACGACACGGGACCGTGGTCGAGGTACGCGGCGAGGACGGAGGCCCGCCGTTCGTCGTGCGTTGGGATGACGGGCACGAGGGGCTCTTCTTCCCGAGCTACGACTCGCTCGTCGAACTCCGACCGTCACGGGAGTCCGCGGGCGTCTGACCCCGGGCACGTCCGACCCCGGAGAGGATGGCGACGGTAGCCGAGCCCGGGGAGCCAGGCCCGGGGGCGTGTTGATCGCCTGAAACATTTTCCGGCGAAATCGGCTGCCCCGGGGCCTTCAGGCGGTGTGACCTGCTGCGCTATACAGCAGGGACACAGCCGTCGGACCGACAGGTAACACGCGTCGATCCGGAGGCAACGCGGATAACTCCGGAGCGTGACCGATGTCGACGCCTTCCCCCTCCACCGACGATCCAGCCGATCATCCCGGCCGGCCCGAACACCGGTCGGAGCCAGGCCGCCCCTCGGAACCGGACCACGGGTCGGGCCCGGACCGCCGGTCCGGGCCATCGGCGGCACTCGCCCGTATGGTCGGTACGGTCGGTACGGTCAGTCGGCGCTCGGGCATCGTCGCCGTCGTGGCGCTGCTCGTCACCGCCGCCCTGGGGTTCGGAACCACCCGGCTGGAATTCACCACCGGCCAGGACAACTATCTGAACCCCGACTCCCAGGTCGCCCGGGACAACGTCGCCTACCAGTCCCTCTTCGGCGGCCAGGCGATGGTCACGCTGTTCACTCTGGACAAGGGCGAACGACTCGAGGACCTGTTCACCAAGCGCAACATCAGCCAGTTCCGGGAGTTGCAGGCCAGCCTCGACGCCGATGACCGGATCGAATCGGTTATCACCCCGCTCGCGGCGCTGGAGTTCACGAACAACCTGGTCACGAGCCCGGACGGCAATCCCGTCAACAGCCCCGCCGGGAAGATCCTGCTCGGTGCCCAGCGCCGCGATCCGGATCCGGTCTCCGCCCAGCGGCGCCTCGCCGACTCCGTCACGACGCTGCGGCGGATGCAGGCGATCCCGGTGGCCGAGCGGGTCTACGACAACCCGGCCTGGGTCTCCTTCCTGCTCCGCGACAACACGGGTGCCATCCGTAAGTCGATCAAGCCGTTCTTCCCGACCGAATCCACCAGCCAGATGGTCACCCGACTGCGGGGCAACGCCTCCCTCACGACCGAGGGCCAGGCCGCGACCCTGGCCGAGAAGGCCGTGTCCGAACGCATGTTCGACAATGCGACAACAATGTCGACCGGGGCGCCCGCGCTGCTGCGCGACCTCAACGACTACCTGCGCGGCGGGTTCGTCACCCTCGGGGGCATCTCCCTGGCGCTGATGGCCGGCCTGCTGCTCGTCGCCTTCGCGGTGCGCTGGCGGCTGCTCCCGCTCGGCGTCGTCGCCGTCGGCCTCATCTGGGCGTTCGGCCTCGCCGGCTACGCGGGTGTCCCGCTGTCGGTGGTGACCATCTCCGGTCTGCCGGTGCTGCTCGGCGTCGGCATCGACTTCGCCGTCCAGCTCCACAGCCGGGTGGAGGAGGAGGCTCAACTGGCCCGGGCCGGCCATCCCGTCACCGCGGCCCTGGCCGGGCTGCTGCCCGCGGTGCTGTCCTTCCTCGCGCTGGAGTTCAGCGACGTCCCGATGATCCGGGACTTCGGCACGCTGCTCGCCCTGGGCCTGCCGGTGATCGTCATCGCCACGATCCTGTTCCTCACCGCCTCGTTGGGCCTGCGGGAACGTCGCCGGCCAACCCCCCCGAAGGACTACACCCACGGCCCGCTGGGTCGGACGGTGATCACCCTGGGGTCCCTGCCACGGATCACCGCGGTCCCGCTCGTCGCCGTGTCCGTCGCGGTCTTCGCCGTCGGGATCGTCACCGACGGCACACTGAAGATCCAGACCGATCCGGAGAAATGGGTCGACCAGCAGGGTCAGGTCATCAAGAACATCAACACGCTGCGCGCGAGCACCGGATCCGCCAGCGAGCTGGGCATCTACGTCCAGTCACCGAACGTCTTCGACGACGCCACCGTCGCCTTCCTCGCCGAGTTCGCGAACACCCGGCTCGCGAAGGACCCGGCCGACCTGCTGACCGCGTCGAGCCTCGTCACGACCATCAGCTTCATGATGGAGGTGCCGAACACGACGGTCGTCCTGCCGACGGGTCAGGACGTCCGGCTCGGCTACGCCGCGGCACCGCCCGACCTCCAGCGCGCCACGGTGAACCTGGCCCACAACGCGCTCAACCTCGTCTTCCGTACCGGATCGGGCTCGTTGGAACGGCAGGCCGCAATCGTCGACGACATCCGGGACACGGTCCATCCGCCGCAAGGGGTACGCGCCACCCCGTCGGGCCTCGTCGTGGTCGGCACCGGGCTGCTGGAGAACTTCACGAAGAACCGGACCCAGCTGACCTACTTCGCGCTGGTCGGCGTCCTGCTCATGCTGCTGGTCTGGCACCGCAGCATCGTCCGGGCGGTCCTGTCGCTGGTGCCAGTGCTGATCGCGGTCGGGCTCAGCTCCATGATCGCCTGGCTGGCCGGTGTCGATCTCAGCCCGCTCACCGCGGTCGGCGGCCC
>NZ_CDWWXB010000229.1:2857-5345 GCF_977971855.1 Frankia sp. CoWAU3
GGCCGCCGACCAGACCGCGGCCCGCACCGGACGCGCCTTCGTGGTCTCCGCGCTCGCCGCCGTGATCGGGGTCGCCGTCCTGGCCTTCAGCTCCCTACCGCTGCTGCGTGACTTCGGTCTGCTGGTCGCCCTCAACGTCGCCGTCGCCCTGCTATCCGCGCTGGTCGTCCTCCCACCCCTGTTGGTCTGGGCGGACGAACGCGGCTGGGTGCACCAGCCGCGCCAGGACGACCCGGGCCCGGCGGTCGACAGAACCGGACCGGGTCTTCGTCAACACGGCGACATGTGGGACGCTCAAGAAACCCGTTCCAAGGCCGGCGCATCACGGCCGCGGCCGATGGCGGGTGGAAACCGGGACGAGACATCCGCCGTATAGGCTCGGCAGCCGCCCGAGCATCGAAGGAGAGGGCATGAGTTTCGAGTTCAAGGTCGCGGATCTCGCACTGGCCGAGTTCGGCCGCAAGGAGATCCGGCTTGCCGAGCACGAGATGCCCGGCCTCATGGCCACCCGGGCGGAATACGCGGCCAGCCAGCCCCTCAGGGGCGCCCGCATCATGGGCTCCCTGCACATGACAATTCAGACCGCGGTGCTGATCGAGACCTTGGTAGCGCTCGGCGCCGACGTCCGTTGGGTCTCCTGCAACATCTTCTCTACCCAGGACCACGCGGCCGCCGCCGTCGTCGTCGGGCCGAACGGAAGCAAGGACGACCCGCGGGGCGTGCCGGTCTTCGCCTGGAAGGGCGAGACCCTCGACGAGTACTGGTGGTGCACGGACCAGGCGCTGGCCTGGCCGGACGGCGGCACCCCGAACATGATCCTCGACGACGGCGGCGACGCGACCCTGCTCGTCCACAAGGGCGCCCAGTTCGAGGCGGCCGGCGCGGTCCCCGCGACGGACGCTGCGGACGGCGAGGAGTACGCGATCGTCCTGGAGACCCTGCGCCGCACCATCGCGCAGAAGCCGGGTCGGTGGACCGAGACCGCGAAGAACATCAAGGGCGTCACCGAGGAGACCACGACCGGCGTGCACCGTCTCTATGAGATGGCGAAGGCCGGCACGCTGGCATTTCCGGCGATCAACGTCAACGACTCGGTGACGAAGTCGAAGTTCGACAACAAGTACGGCTGCCGCCACTCCGTCATCGACGGTCTCAACCGCGCCACCGACGTGCTCATCGGCGGCAAGGTCGCCGTGGTGTGCGGCTACGGTGACGTCGGCAAGGGCTGTGCGGACGCGCTGCGCGGCCAGGGAGCCCGGGTGATCGTCACCGAGATCGACCCGATCTGCGCCCTGCAGGCCGCGATGGACGGTTTCCAGGTCACCACCCTGGAGGACGTCGTCGCGACGGCGGACATCTTCGTCACCACGACCGGCAACCTCAACATCATCCATGCCGAGCACATGGCGGCGATGAAGCACCAGGCGATCGTGTCGAACATCGGGCACTTCGACAACGAGATCGACATGGCCGGCCTGGCCAGGACCCCCGGCATCGAGAAGATCAACATCAAGCCGCAGGTCGACGAGTGGGTGTTCCCGGACGGCCACTCGATCATCGTGTTGGCCGAGGGCCGGCTGATGAACCTCGGTTGCGCCACCGGACATCCGAGCTTCGTGATGTCGAACAGCTTCACCAACCAGGTGATCGCGCAGATCGAGCTGTTCACGAAGACCGAAAACTACCCCGTCGGGGTATACGTGCTGCCCAAGAACCTCGACGAGAAGGTCGCCCGGCTGCACCTGGACGCGCTGGGCGTGAAGCTCACCCAGCTGACCAAGCAGCAGGCGGACTACATCGGCGTGCCCGTCGAGGGTCCGTACAAGGCCGACCACTACCGCTACTGATCGGCCCGGTCCTCTCGCGCCGATTCCGGTTAATCCGATTAATCCGGTCGACCGGATTCGGCGCTTCAACCTGAATCGGCGCTTCGCCGGCCGGGATCGGTCAGCGTCTCCTGGACGACCAGCAAACCGACGTCCACGACGGGTCGCTCAGGTCGTCCAGGCTGTACCAGCCGGCCGGCAGGTAGGTCCCCCAGGTCGCCGGCGGGACGTCGGCGCTCGCCCGGTCCGGTACCGCGGGCCTGCGCACACCGAAGGTCGCGTCGCCGCCGGGGCAGCTCAGGTGCCCGAACCTGAAGATCGGCTCGCCGGCCTCCTCACCCCGGCCGGGGCCGGTCCGGCACAGCGATGCCGTGGCCGGCGGCCACAACGAGGCGACAACGAGGCGACATGGACGTAGAAACCGGCGTCGAGATACGTCGCGGGTCTGTTCGGCTCTCCGGCCGCCGCCGGCACACCGACCTCCGTCGCCTGCCCGCCCGGGCAGCTCGCCCAGGTCGCTCCACCGGCCTGCGCGGCGCCCGCGTTCACCAGAGCCAGGATGCTGCTCACCGCGAGGGTCGCCCCGGCGGTGGTCAGAATGGCCGTAAGTGTTCGGTGATGTCGTGGGAGGGCTCGCCGAATGCCCGGCCGGCGTTGCCGGT
>NZ_CDWWXB010000230.1:0-5118 GCF_977971855.1 Frankia sp. CoWAU3
ATATCTGGGCGTGCGGAGCTGGTTTGCGCGGCCCGTGCCGGGTACGCATGGGGAAAGAGACGCTTCGCTCGCGCTGTGTCGCCCAGGGCACCCCGAGTCACCCCACAGCACGTCTACAAAACATCACCGATCACAACGTAGCGTGATCTCTGCGCGGCCCTGGGACAGGTAGGGGTTGGTGGCGGTAGCACCGGCGTTGTTGCCCATGACGGCATTGCCCATGACGGCATTGCCAATAACGGCATTGTCGACGACCAACAGCCACCGGCGATGAGGTCGACCGGTGCGCAACGCCTCGGCCGCCGCGGCAGCCGCTGCCTCGTCCCCCTCCACGCGGGCGAGTCCCAGCTGGGCCGCGAGGGCGGCGAGGCCGGCGACGACCTCCGTCATCTTGTCGCCGCGGATCCACCAGACCAGGTCGTAGGCGTGGCTGTACCGGTAGGCGAACTCCACGACGAGCTCCGTCTTGCCGACCCCGCCCAGGCCATGCACCACCTGGGCCCGCACCCCCGGCACAGGGGAACCGGGGCCGGGCACGGCCCGGTCGAAGCCCGTCAGTCGCGCGCGCAGCTCGGCGAGTTCGGATGCACGCCCGACAAAGCGGGGGTTGCGCACCAGTTCCGGCGGCAGCCCCCACACGAGCGGGGGCCGACCCGGATACCGCGCTGCCCGTTCGGACTCGTCCGCCGCCGCGGGCACGTCACGGGTGTCGCGGGTGGGGAGCGGCGTGGGATTGACCGACCGCACCTGCCCTGTCACGGCGGCGCGTATCCCGTCCAGCAGCCGGGCGCGAGCGGCTGCGGCGGCGCCCGGCCCGGCCAGGTCGGTCAGGTCGATCCAGGTGAGGCTGCCGAGCAGGCCGAGCGTGCCGGGCTCGCACGGCTCGACCTGCACCGGAATCAGCCGGCGTCCCCGCCCGCCCATGTCCGCCGCCCAGATCGCCTGCCACTGCGCCGCCGCGCCGACCGAGGCGAGATAGGCCGGGGTCAGCACCGCCAGGAGCCGGCCCGCGGTGGTCAGTCCCGCCTGGACGAGCGCAGGCCAGTTCGACCCGGGGACGAAGTCCCATGCCTCGAGCAGCACGCGGCGGCCGGCGCTCTCCAGGGTGTCCGCGATCCACTCCGCCCACGCCTGGTCGACGCCGGCGTAGGAGACGAAGAAGTCCACCGTCTTCCCGGCGTCGTGGGTGGTATCCGTGCCAGCCGGGTTCATCGGCTGGCCACCCGGACGCCCCGCCAGTCGAGAGGTGAAGGCCGGGATCAGGCGTTGGGCGGCAGGTCGGTGCCGGCACCACGCTGACGTAGCGCGACCCGCTCCAGGCCCGCGCCCACGGCCACAGCCGCCTCGGCGTCGGTGTCGGTGTCGGTGTCGAGGCCTTCCACCGTGAATCCCGCCTCGGCGATCATCTTCAGGTCCTGGTGGCCCTCCTGACCCTCACTGGTCAGGTAGTCACCGAGGAAGATGGAGTTCACCACCGAGAGGGCGAGGGGCTGCATCGAGCCGAGATGAATCTCCCGGCCGCCCGAGAGCCGCACCTCGGCCGTGGGGTTGACGAACCGGACCATGGCGAGAATGCGCAGGCACTGCCGGGGGTTGAGATTCCACTCCGCCCCCAGGGGCGTGCCCTCGAATGGCATGAGGAAGTTGACCGGGATGGAGTCCGGGGCGAGCTCGCGCAGCGCGAAGGCGACGTCGACGAGGTCCTCGTCGCTCTCCCCCATGCCGGCGATGATACCCGAGCAGGGTGAGAGGCCGGCGTGCCTGGCTTCCTGCACCGTGTCGACCCGGTCGTTGTAGGTGTGCGTCGTGCAGATGTCTGCGTACTTCTCACCGGCCGTGTTCAGGTTGTGGTTGTAGGCGTCCGCACCGGCCGCCCGCAGCTGTGCGGCCTGCCCGTCGGACAGCAGGCCGAGGCACGCGCACACCTCCACGTCCGGATGCGCGGTCTTGATCGCGCCGATCGTGTCCGCCACGCGGTCGACGTCCCGGTCCGTCGGCCCGCGGCCGCTCGCGACCAGGCACACCCGGCGGGCACCGCCCGAGATGCCGGCGCCGGCCGTCGCGGCGGCCTCCTCGGGCTTGAGCCAGGTGTACTTCAGGATTCCCGTGTTCGAACCGAGCCGCTGCGAGCAATAGGAACAGTCCTCCGGACAGAGTCCGCTCTTGAGGTTCACCAGAAAGTTCAGCTTGACACGCCTGCCGAAGTACCTCCGCCGGAGCCGGTAGGCGGCGGCGACAACGTCCAAGAGATCGTCGTCGTCACTGCGCAGGACGGCCAGGGCCTCGTCCCGGGTCGGAGCCTGACCACTCACCCCCTTGCTGACAAGGCTGTTCAGAGTGGCTGACAGGTCCATGTCCGTCATCCTCGATCCTCTGCTGGCACGGCGGGCACTGGCGGGCGGCGGAAACCTGCGGGTGATCGTCCTTCCGCCGCGTCCACACTCTCATCGTTGCCTTGATCGGAACCAGCGATCGCCCACGCCGGGGCGGGGGTACGGCCGGGGTTGCCCGGACGTGGACGTGGCCAACCGGCGCCGGCGGGCAGGAAGGGGAGGATGGGTATGTGGCGACTGGATCCCGGGTGGAGGAGAACGACGCGTGCGTGTCGGGCGACAGCGTCGCCGGCGCCCACCCCACACCGACCGAACCAGCGACTGGACCTTCGAGTGGAAACTGGACCTTCGACCGGAAAGTGAGGCCCACCAGTGAGCCCGCAAGGATCCGACTCCGACGTCGTGACGGTGCCGCGTGACGCGGCGTCACCACAGACGGTGTCGCGTGACACCGCGTCGGTCCCGCCCGCCGACGAGGTCGTGCTCCTCGACGCCGAACGCCGCCCCTGCGGGACGGCGCCGCGGATCGCCGTGCACGGCCTCGACACCCCCCTGCACCTGGCGTTCTCGTCCTACCTTTTCGACCCGTCCGGCAGGCTGCTCGTCACCCGCCGGGCGCTCGACAAGCGGACCTGGCCGGGGGTGTGGACGAACAGCTGCTGTGGGCATCCCCGCCCAGGCGAGGATCTGGCGCGGGCCGTCGAGCGCCGGGTAGGCCAGGAACTCCGCCTGGAGTTGACCGACCTGCACTGCGCGCTGCCGGACTTCGCCTACCGCGCCACCGCCGCCGACGGTCTCGTGGAGAACGAGGTCTGCCCGGTCTACGTGGCGCGGGCGCTCGGGGACCCGGATCCGGACCCGGCCGAGCTGGTCGAGTGGCGCTGGGTCGAGTGGGACGACTACCGCCGGGTGGCCGCCGCCGCGCCCTGGGCGCTAAGCCCCTGGTCGGTCGACCAGATGGCGGCGTTCAGCGCGGCGGCCCATCCGCTGACCGCCGCGCTCTCCCTCGTCTCCGGCGGAACCCACGCCTGAGCCGGCCATCCGGCGAGCCGACCCTCCGTCCTGTTCCGGAGGGCATCCTGTTCCGGAGGGGTTGCCGTGCCGGCGCTGACGCCCGGGGCCACCGAACCGCGGATGGTCCCGGACGCCGCGCGACCGTCCGCCGCCGGCCCCGACCCGGGGGTCCGTGGCGACGACGACACCGCGACGCGGGTGGCAGGAGCACGGCGTCAGTCCACGGCACCCCTCCGCGTCACGGCATCCCGGACATGGTCGATGACCGAGGCGATCGGACCTACCGTCCACTGCTTGGCGGTCGAACCGGCAGCTGACGGGTGCGGATGGGTGGGAGCGAACTTCTCCGCCGTCCGAAGCCGACGGCCCATGCTTTCCAGCTGCCTGGCGTCGCGGGCCGCGTGCACCCGGGGGAACTCCTCGTTTTCCTCATGCTCGGCATGGTCGACAACGGCCCGTTCGAAGTCCGCCAGCTTCGCATCGAACTCGGCGCTACCGACATCCATCTTCTCCAGCGCCAGCAGCACGCGGGTGGCCTCGTCCTCCTCGTGGTTGCGCGCCTCGGCCACCCGGCTGTCGATCTTCTTCGTAACCGGCCGCACGACCATCTCCTCGGCGGTCTCGTGCGCGGCGAGCAACGCCCGCAGCTCGTCGAACGCCCGGCGCTTGTGCTCGCCCGTCGCCGACTTCACGTCCGCGAACAGCTCGCGGATGCGGGCGTGCTGTTCGAGCAGGACTCCCACGACGTCGTCGTGGGAGAACTGCGCCGCTCGGCCGCCGTCGAACCCAGCGTCATTGATCGGCATGATGTCCTCCTCATCACGGTCCGCCCATCGAGACCTCGATGTCGGCGTGCCCCGAGAGGGCACTCGAAATCGCGCGGCATCGAGGACGCCCGACCGGCGGGGCCCAACCGACACGTTGGGCTCGTCAACCTGCCCCGGCCGGATCGGGGTACCGAGAGTGCCCCGATCCGGCCGGGGCAGCTCGCCGCCTACCGACGTCCCCAATTGGGGCCAGTACGAAGTAGCCACCTGAACGGCCCCATGAGTAGCTCATAATTCCTAGTAACCCGTCGGCGCGATGACGGTGAGTTGATGCCTGGGAGCACCTGCGCCGTCCGGTCACGCCGCACCGGTCACGCCGACCGGCGCGTACGACGGAATAACGCCGATACCCTCCCAAAGACACGTATAGTGATAATTCCTGGCGTCCAGGCTTGAGCCGAAGCTTGAACCGAAGGCGACCGGCCGAGGCATGCCCCTCGCATCGCGGGATTCGGCCGGCGCCGTTGCCGGGAGGCAATGGCTCCCTCGGTCGGCAGGACCGGCTCGATACGATGCGCCTCGGGTCGATCATCCGACCAGCCGTGCCGGGCGGACGGATACCCCTTTTCGGCCATAGCCACAGGTCCCGCAATGGCCACAGGTCCCGCAATCTCCAGGCCTTTGGCCCCGCCGGGGCCGCCGGGGCCGCCGGGCCGCCGGGCCGCCGCATCCGGCGGATGATCGGACCAGGCCGCGGTTGCGGGCCCGGGACGGGCACTCGGGCCGAGGCCCTGACCAGGAGAAGCGGTCAGCGTCTACGGCGTGTCGTGAGAAGTCCGCAACCGGTCCGGATCTGCCGCGGACGGGCCGGCGCGGCAGGTCTGGACCGGGTGGGACGCCACGCGCCGTCTCCGTCCCCGTCGCCGTGACGTTTCCGGCCCACCGCAGGGGGTGAAGCAGGGCTGCGCGAAGGTCGCGTGGTGTGACGGTCTGCTGCGTTAAGT
>NZ_CDWWXB010000231.1:0-495 GCF_977971855.1 Frankia sp. CoWAU3
CACCCGTCTGAGATCGGGAACAGTCCGAAATCGGCGAGCAGACCGATAAGGAGCACCTTTTATCGGTCATATGGGCTCGATGGAACGTGGCGTGCGCCACTGCGGCCAGCGGTCAGCGGCGAACAGGTCGATATTTGCCGCAAGGCTCCACGCCGGGCGGAGTCATGATCCACGTGTGACAGTTCGCCAGAGAGTGCAGCGACCGGTCGCGGTCCCCCGACCTGGACGTCCAGCGCGGGCGTCCGGGGCATTCGCACCTGGCGAACGTCCACGGGAAGGGTGCGCTGTGGGTACACAATCCGCGGAGACAACGGATGCACGAGCTGGCGAGGCCCCCAAGCAACAGGCCAGCACGCAGGATCAGGTCGATGCGGTGCCGGCGTCCGGCCAGTGCACTTTGAGTGAACTACTGGCAGTTCTCGACCTCGGCGGGGATGTTCCGCCGGTGCCGGCCCGATGCCTGCCCAGCACACACGGCGGCGTCCTCGGGGCGCA
>NZ_CDWWXB010000231.1:990-5597 GCF_977971855.1 Frankia sp. CoWAU3
TGCGCCCCGGCGACTGCCGCCAACCGGTCTGGATCGACGTCGAGCGGCTGGCCCACGGGCGGTCGATCGACTCCCTCGCCCTGACCTTCCGGCAGGACTCGTTGCAGATCTGCCGGGCGGACGTGATGCTCCGTTCCCCGGAGCCGGACTTCCTGCGCCTGCGCTCCACCGAGTCCGACTTCCTCGGCCCGCAGCACGCCAGCCCCCTTGACCGTCCGATGATGCCCTGGGAAGTTCGGGTGCTTCCCCGAGCGGACACCCATCAGCTGGACCAATGGCAGCGCATCCCCGAGGCGCCGGAGGACCGGTCCCTGTGGAGGGCGTTCATCGCACACAGCTGCGAGTTGCTGCCGCTGTCCGACCTGCTGGCCGTCACCGGCCTGACCCCCACCAAGCGCCTGGCAGTCGCTGTCCTATCGCAAAATGTGACCTTCTACGACGACCTGGACGTCCGGGACTGGCATCTGTTCCGGGTGCGTACCCTGCACGCGGGCCACGGCCGGGCGATCAGTCGCGTCGAGGTCTTCGGCCCGGACGGGGAGCTACGCGCGGGCAGTGAGCTCGTCGGGCTGCTGCGCGGATCCGCGATCTGATGTCCGCACGGCTGATGGATCAGATCTCCGCGAGGGCCTGGTCCTCGTCATCCGAGGCCCCGGACGCGGTCTTCTCCGTCGCGCCGAGGGGCGGCTCCGGCTCGGGCCGCCGGACACGGGGCAGCAGCAGCGCGGCCAGGATCCCGACCGCGAGGACGCAGCCGCCGATGAACAGCCCGAGGGAGTAGCCGGAGGCCAGCGCGTCGAGCCGCGCGGCCCCGTGCCTGAGGCGGCCGTCGGTATGCCTGGTCGCGATCGTCGACACCGCGGCGAGGCCAATCGCCGCGCCGATCTGACGGCTGGTGTTGATCAGACCCGACGCGAGGCCCGCCAGGCGCATCGGCACGCCCGCCGTGGCCGCAGCGACCATCGCGACCATGATAGACCCCACCCCCAGCCCGACGATCAGGACCGGGCCGAACACGTGCACCCAGTACGAGCCGTGCCGGGTGATCGTCGACATCCAGAGCAGACCCGCCGTTCCGCTCGCGAGACCGAACACGATGATCGGCCGCGGACCGAGCCGCCCGATCATCCGGGTGACAATCCGCGAGGCAACGATGATCATGAGCGGCATCGGGAGCATGGCCGCCCCGGCGCGCAGCGGGCTGTAACCCTGAACCTGCTGGAGGAAGAGGGTAAGGAAAAAGAAGATCGTGAACATAGCGGCGCCGAGGAAGGCGGCGACCGAGTTCGCCGCGGCGAGCCCGGGGTAGCGGAAGACGCTCAGCGGCACCAGCGGGGCGGGGGTCGTGGCCTCGACGGCCACGAACGCGGCAAGAAGCACTACCGCCCCAGCCAGCATCCCGAGTGTGACCGGGGACGTCCAGGAGGAACTCTCGGTGCGGACGATGACGTAGACCGACAGCACCAGACCCCCGGTGACGGTCACCGTGCCGGGAATGTCGAGATCACGCAGCCGGCTCAGCTGGCCCCGCGACTCGACGAGCACGAGCCGGGCGGCCACGAGGAGCGCCACGCCGATCGGCACGTTGACGAACAGCACCCACCGCCAGTTCGCGACCTCGGTCAGCGCACCGCCGACGATCGCGCCAAGCGCCCCGCCGCTGGCCGCGGTGGCGCCCCACGCGCCCAACGCCCGGGTCCGCTCCCGCCCCTCGGCGAAGGAGGTCATCAACAGGGTCAGCGTCGCCGGGGCGAGCACGGCCCCACCCAACCCCTGCACGACCCGGGCGACGATGAGCTGCGCCTCGGTCCGCGCAAAACCACCGCCGAGGCTCGCCAGGGTGAACAGCGCCAGCCCGGCCACAAACACCCGGCGGCGACCGAACAGATCCGCCGCCCGGCCGCCGAAGAGCAGCAGACCCGCGAACGCGATCGTATAGGCGTTGACCACCCACTGCAGGCCGCTCGCCGTCATCCCGAGATCGGTCTGCATCGACGGCAGCGCGACGTTCACGATCGAAATGTCCAGAACGACCATGAACTGGGCCAGGCAGCAGACGGCCAGCACGGCCCAGCCCGGAATCCGCAGGCCCGGCGGTGCGCCACCTTCCGGCGAGGCGCCCGCCCCGGTACCGGCGGTCCTGCCGACCACGGCACCGCCCTCACCCGAACCACCCTCGTCCGAATCTGCCCTCACCCGAATACCTCCAAGCTCCAGCCTTCGTACAGCTCCAGCTTTCGTACACCGTACGAAGGCTGGGCCAACCCTACGCCGTACGATGTACCAACGCCAAAATGGCAGACCGTGCCTCCTGCCAGGAGGCGTCCTGCCAGGAGGTGAGTGGCGATGGCGGCGCCGCCGAGTGCGGCCCCGGGGCGGCCCCCGGGGAAGCCGATGGCACGGGTGTCCACCCCACCGGGATGCCGGACGCCCCTGAGCGGTGAACGGCTGGCCCTGGCCGCAATGGAGATCGCCGACGCGGAGGGGCTCGCGGCGGTGTCGATGCGGCGGATCGCCGCACATCTGGGCGTCGGGACGATGACGCTCTACCACCACGTCCGGGACAAGGACGAACTGACCGGCCTGATGTGGGACGCGTTCCTGGCCGGGCATCTGCTGGACGAGGTTCCCGAGGACTGGCGGGACGGCCTCACCCAGATCGCCCGGCGCGCGAGGCGGTCCTTCCAGGAACATCCCTGGGCCCTTCGGATCGGCATCCGCCGGGGTTTCGGTCCCAACAAGCTGCGGCACATCGAGCAGTGCCTGACCATCGCCTCGAAGATCACCGATGATCCGCAGGACCAGCTGCGCATCATCCACTCGCTTAATGATCTGGTGGTCGGCTGCACGCTGCGCGAACTCGGCGACCGAGAGGATTTCGACCGCCGACGGCCTCCGGCGGCCGACGCCCAGAATCGCCCCGGTGTCCCGACGGCGCAACCGGTTTTCTCCGTCCAGGTCCTTGACGCCCAGGTCCTCAACCGCGCGCAGAGCGCCGAGGACGCACAGACCGCCGAGAAGGAGTACCCACGGCTGCGCGCCATCGCCGCCCTCGGCTGCGGCTACACGGCGCCGCGCTTCGAGCAGGCGCTGAAATGGCTTCTCGACGGGATCGCCGTCGCGTACGCGCCGGAGCCGCCAACCGACCAATGATCGGTCGGCCGGGAAGTAGCCGACCGGGGAACAGCCGGGCGATGTTCCGCCGACGATGATCACTGCGCTCGTGTCCGGTGCCCGCCGACGTCACGGCGGATGCCGAATTCGCTGCGGATGCGAAGAAGGGCAAAGAAGGAGGCGTAGCGGTCTTCACGGACACAACTGGAGTAGCTACCGTCGGAGAGAATAAACGCCGCTGACCGTCCACGAGCCGCATTCGGGGCATTATCACCATGACCGCTCGGCTACCTCGTCACGTCGCGCCGCTCGCCGTTGGCGAGCCCACCTCACTCGGGCCCTACCAGCTGCTCGGTCGGCTGGACGCCGGCATCACCGGCATCGTCTATCTGAGCCGTGCGGTCGGAGGCGCGCAGGTCGCGGTCCGCGCGCTGCACCCGGGCGACGCCCTGCGCGCGGACATGCGGGCCCGGTTCGCGGCGGCGATCGACCGCGCTCGCGTGCTGGCCGGGGCACACACCTGCGGCGTGCTCGACGCCGCGCCCGCCGCCGAGCGGCCCTACATGGTCACGGAGTTCGTCGGGGGCCCGACCCTGGCCCGCGAGCTCACCGAACGCGGACCGCTGTCCTCGGACGAGATCGACCGCCTTGCCCGGACCCTGTTGGAGACCATCGATGCGGCGCACCGCACGGTCGGCGCACTCGGCGACCTGACGGCAACGGATGTCGTGCTCTCCGTTACCGGGCCGCGGCTGGTCGACCTGGGTGTCGCGGCGGCCCTGCGGCCACTGCTGCTGTCCCCCGCGGCAGGCTCGGCCGGCGGGACGGCGCCCGGGACGCCGCACATCGTCGCCGGGCGCTCCGGCCACCTGTGGCCTCCCCCCAGCAGCCCCGGCTATGTGCCCGGCTATGTGCCCGGCTATGGCTACGGTCCCGCGGCGGGTGGCTGGGAGGGCCCCGCCGCCGACATCGTCGCGTGGGCCGGGATCGTCGATCTGGCCGCGACGGGAAAGCCCAGCGGGTCTGCCGAACCCGCGGCCCGGGCCGGACGACGCCGCGCCGACCGCTCGGAGCACACGGCTCCCATCGGCGAGGGGGTGCGGCGAGCGCTCGCCCGTGTGCGACAGGCCGATGGGGCCTCTCTGCCCGATACCACCGAACTGCTGGCGCTGCTCGCCGGATCGAAGCCGCGGTCGACCCGAGCGGCGTGGGGCCGTGGCCGACAGGTCGCCACGGCTCACGGCGGGCGGGCGGGCGCCGCGACGACAGGCGCGGATCCGCGGCCTGGGCCTACCGATCCTCGACCACCGACCCGGATGGCTCCCCCCGGAAAGGCTCCCCTCAGGACGGCCACGGGCGGGCGGCACAGCACCGGTCGGCGGGCACCGAGCCCCACCGGGAGTGTCCCTGACCCGATGGCCGCCCGGGCGCTGCCACCGCTCCCGACACTGCCACCGACCCCGACCCCGACCCCGACACTGCCACCGCCGGAG
>NZ_CDWWXB010000232.1:0-4436 GCF_977971855.1 Frankia sp. CoWAU3
TTGCCCTGAACCTCCTCCGCCTCCGCGGAGTCCGAAAAGTCAAGGAAACCCTCGAACACATCGCCGGAGACCGCCGCCGGGCACTCCAGTTCATAGCCACTTAGCGCAACAGACCGTCACACCACGCGACCTTCGCGCAGCCCTGCACGGGACGGCCTAGGGCAGGTCCCGGCGGTCACGCTCAGCGGCTCCCGGCGGACCCGCGCTCTGAGGGCGGCGAGGCGGAAGCCACCCTCGGTGCGACAGGTGTCCACCTCATTTGTCCTGTATCTGTCCTGTATCGACGACCCTGCCGGGTCCCCGGAGCGGGTCGAGGGATGCGCCGGACCGGCCCGCTCGATCCCACCCGCGGGCCGCCAGCGACGGCGGTGGTGCACGGCGCGTGGCGCGCGCCGTAACGCCCTCGTCAGTAGGCTCGCAGGCGTTCTGTGCAGCTCTACGTATCCCAACCCGTAACGACCGCATCCGACTGGACGGACCGTGGATCTTTTCGAATACCAGGCGAAGAAGCTGTTCGCCGAACATGGCGTACCGGTGCCCACCGGGAAGACCGCGACCACCCCCGAGGAGGCCCGCGCGATCGCCACCGAGCTCGGTGGCAGGGTCGTCGTCAAGGCGCAGGTCAAGACCGGAGGCCGGGGCAAGGCCGGTGGCGTCAAGGTAGCCGACGGGCCGGATGACGCCTTCGCGAAGGCGACAGCGATCCTCGGCATGGACATCAAGGGCCACACGGTCCACTCGGTGCTCGTCGAGGAAGCCAGCAACATCGCCGAGGAGTACTACGCATCCTTCCTGCTGGACCGGGCGAACCGCACCTTTCTCGCCATGGCCTCCCGAGAGGGCGGCATGGAGATCGAGGAGGTGGCGGCGACCAAGCCGGAGGCGCTGGCCCGGATTGCGATCGACCCGCTCAAGGGAGTCGACGCGGCCAAGGCTCGCGAGATCGCGGTCGCGGCGAAGCTGCCCGAGGCGGCTCTGGACGGCGCGAGCGAGCTGCTGGCCAAGCTCTGGACCGTGTTCGTCAAGTCGGACGCCACCCTCGTCGAGGTCAACCCGCTGATCCTCACCGGTGACGGCCGGGTCGTCGCCCTCGACGGCAAGGTCAGCCTGGACGACAACGCCGACTTCCGCCACCCGGAGCACGAGGCGTTCGTCGACGTGGCCGCGGTGGACCCGCTGGAGCAGAAGGCCAAGGAGAAGGGCCTCAACTACGTCAAGCTCGAGGGCGAGGTCGGGATCATCGGAAACGGTGCCGGCCTGGTCATGTCCACCCTCGACGTGGTGACCTACGCCGGGGAGGAATTCGGCGGCAAGCGCCCGGCGAACTTCCTCGACATCGGCGGCGGTGCGTCCGCCGAGGTCATGGCGAACGGTCTGTCGATCATCCTTGGTGACCCGGCGGTCAAGAGCGTCTTCGTCAACATCTTCGGTGGCATCACCTCCTGCGACGCGGTGGCCAACGGCATCGTGCAGGCCCTGAAGATCGTCGGCGACGTCAGCACCCCGCTGGTGGTGCGCCTCGACGGCAACAACGCCGAGGAGGGCCGCCGCATCCTGGCCGAGGCGAACCTGCCGGTGGTCAAGCCGGTCGACACGATGGACGGCGCGGCGAAGCTCGCCGCTGAGCTCGCCGCGGCCGCGGCCTGACCTGGGCGAAGGGGATTGCGAACCGATGGCTATCTGGCTTGACGAGAACAGCCGGGTGGTGGTGCAGGGCATCACCGGCTCGGAGGGCAGCAAGCACACCCGCCGCATGCTCGCCGCGGGCACGAACGTCGTCGCCGGCGTGAACGCGCGCAAGGTGGGCCAGCAGGTCGAGGGCGTGCCGGTGTTCGGCTCCGTCGCCGATGCGATGGCGCAGACCGGCGCCAACGTCTCGGTGATCTTCGTTCCGCCTGCGTTCACCAAGGACGCGGCGATCGAGGCGATCGACGCGGCGATCCCACTCGCGGTGGTCATCACCGAGGGCGTGCCGATCCACGACACGACCGAGTTCTTCGCCTACTCCCGGTCCAAGGCGACGACGCGGATCATAGGGCCGAACTGCCCGGGTATCGCGAGCCCCGGTCTGTCCAATGCCGGCATCATCCCGGCCGACATCACCCCCGGCGGGCGCATCGGCCTGGTCAGCAAGAGCGGCACGCTGACCTACCAGATGATGTACGAGCTGCGGGAGTTCGGCTTCTCCACCTGTGTCGGCATCGGTGGCGACCCGGTCATCGGCACCACGCACATCGATGCGCTCGACGCCTTCCAGGCCGATCCGAACACCGACGCGATCGTGATGATCGGTGAGATCGGCGGTGACGCCGAGGAGCGGGCCGCGGCGCACATCGAGGAGAACGTGACCAAGCCGGTCGTCGGCTACGTGGCCGGCTTCACCGCGCCGGAGGGCAAGACGATGGGCCACGCGGGCGCCATCGTGTCCGGTTCGTCCGGTACCGCGCAGGCCAAGAAGGAAGCCTTGGAGAAGGCCGGCGTCCGGGTTGGCAAGACCCCGTCGGAGACCGCCCGGCTGATGGCTGACATCATGCGGTCGTTGTAGGCCTGTCCTGATGCCGAGCCCCCGCGTCCCGCGGGGGCTCGGCATCAGGACAGGTAGGGGTCTCGGCCGCGGGGCTTCGGGACGGACATCTTCCCTTCGCTTCCGACGGCTGCAAGACTCCTGCATCGGTGCATCGACGACTCTCGTCCCCGCACCGACCGACCAGACGAAGTGGGGTTGCCGTCGTGGCACAAATCGGCGGTCGTAGCGTCGCCACCAACGACATCGGGGTGATCGCCTCCGGGGCGGTCACGTTCATCGTGAGCTTCCTGCCGTGGTATTCGGTGAGCCTGGGATTTTTCGGCCGCTCGGCGGAGGCCCACAAGAACGCCTGGGGGCTCGGGTTCAACTCCTGGTTCCCGGTGTTCCTGGTGGTCGTGGTCGCCGGTCTGGTGACGGCGCGCGTCGCCGCCAACGTCCGCATCCCGGACGTTGGTCCGGTCTCGATCCTGTGGATACTGCCAGCCGTCTCGGCATTCGCCGTCTTCCTGCTATTGATCAGATGGATTCGGTTCCCCGATGTGCCGAGCGGGGTGGATGCCGGGCCGAGTTTCGGGTTCTACCTCGCCTTGCTGCTGACGATCGTGCAGACCGTCTTCGGGGTGCTCACGGCGCTGGCGAGCGGAGCGCCCATTCCCGGCCGGCCGGGTGCCCGTCCCACCGGGCCCGGTCAGCCGGGCGCCTGGCCTCCGTATGGTGGTCAGCCGCCTTACGGCCAGCCCTACGGCCAGCAGCCCACACCCGGTTACGGTCAGCCGTCCACGGGGTACGGGCCGCCGCCGGGCTATGGGCCGCCCGCTGGCGGGTATGGGCAGCCGGTCCAGCCGGGCGGATACGGCCAGCCGTCGCAGGGTCATGGTCAGTCGCCCACGGGTTATGGCCAGCAGCCGCCTCCGCCGGGTGGTTACGGCCAGCAGGAGTCTCCTCCCGGTCGTTGATCCGATGCCCCGGCGAGTGGTTCATGACGGTCGCTCGGGGGGATGTGGCGTGGGGGATGCGGTGGGTCGACCTCTCCGGCCAACCATAACTATTCGTCCTACTTCGGGCATTTCCCGCGCCGACGACGGCGTGTTGTCCGCTGAGCCGCGCATCTGCGTGCGAGCGTCCTAACGTGCCCGCCTCCATGCAGCCGCCCCGACTGCCGCGACGCCTCACCGATCGGATCTGGCAGCGGGGCGGACGGCCCTTGGCGGAGGCGGTCGCCGCGTCGGCCGCGGGCCTGATCTTCATCGAATTCGTCGTTCTGGTTGTGTGGGGAGCCGACACCGGCTCCTCCACCGGCTCCTCCACCGGACCCGCCGCGGCTCTGCGCGTCGGAGCCGATCTGTGGCTTGCCGCTCACGGAACGACGCTGCGGCTCCCTGACGGGATCATCGCGTTCCGGCCGTTGGGCCTCGCCCTCTTTTCGCTGGCCGCGGCGCTGAGCGCGGCGCATCGGCGGGCGAGCGCGGCATCACTGCAGTCGCATGCCGTGCTCAACCGGACGCCCCTGGGCCGAGCGTCGCTGAACCGGGTCTCGCTCGGTCGGATGCCGCTGGGCCGGGTGTCGCGGTTGCGGCCCGCGCGGCTCGGCGGAGGGCGCCCCGCCGCTTCGGCATCGGACCCCGGGGACTCCCGCGGGGGCCGATGCCGGTCGGATGGCGCCGCCGGGGTCCCGTGGCGGGCGACGTCATCGGCGTCGTGGGCGCCCAGACTCTCTTCGTCGTGGTCGTCGCGGTCATCGTGCGCACGCATTCGGTACGGCCGACCCCCGGTTCCGCGGCGCTGGGGACGGCCGCGTTCGGGATACCGGCCGCCCTGCTCGGCGCGCTGGCCGGTCGCCATCGGCTGCGCACGGCATGGCGGATGCTGCACGTGATGCTGCGCGTCCCCCTGCTGTCCGGCGCGGCGG
>NZ_CDWWXB010000232.1:4780-5437 GCF_977971855.1 Frankia sp. CoWAU3
AGCTTGCGCTGCTGCCCAACCTGGTCCTCTGGGGTCTGTCCTACGCCCTTGGACCAGGATTTCGAACGGGTTCGGGTCTGGTCCGGGCGGATGTCGTCCGCCCGGCCGATCTGCCGGACCTCCCGGTGCTGGCGGCTCTTCCGCCGAGCGCGTTGCCCAGGCCCGGGTGGCTTGTGCTGGTGCTGGTGCCCGTCGTGGCCGGAGTCGTGCTTGCTGTCATGGTCCATCGGGCGAGCCTGGGACGCCGCTCCCGGGCTCGCCTCCTGACCGTCCTGCTCGGGGCGGTGGTCTGCGGTGCCCTCGTGGGTCTGGCGGTCCAGGTACCGATGGGACAGGTCGGGACCGTGACGGGTCAGGGCAACCACTATGGTCCTTCGTCCGGATGGCTGTGCGGCCTGATTGCCGGGGGGGAGACCGCGCTTGTCGGACTCCTGTTGATCGGCGGCATCGACCTGGCGGCCCGTCGGGCCGAGCGGCCGTTCGTTGCCGACGACGCGGCGGCGTCCTCATGGTGGCGCCGGCTGCAGCCATCCGGCTCATGGTCGTCAGCCCGGCTGTCACGACGACACCCCTGACTGGCCTCGCGGCCCCGCTGTCGCGGCCTCGTCGAGGTCTGTCGGTCCGCAGCTTCCCGCCCGGCGTGGATCTTTTCCCGCC
>NZ_CDWWXB010000233.1:0-2365 GCF_977971855.1 Frankia sp. CoWAU3
CCTCAACACCCCGTACCACCCCACCGAACCCCCTCTATCGGGGGTCGCCCGCGATACCTAAGAAGAAGGTGGTATAAATCGCAAAAAATCAGTACAAATGACTCTGGTGGGCGAAGGAACATTTGGTCTCACTCGCCGTCCCGGCGAGGCCGGTCAGCTACGGACACCTACCCCTCAATCTCCTGTCGGGTTCCGCTTCGAGGCATGTTTCCTCGACCACCACGGCCTGCGCGCCCGCGGTGGATGTCACACTCGGGGGGGACAGGTCCCACCGGGGCCGGGTCCGCGCATCCCGATGCGCGACGCATCCCGACACTCGACACCCGGAGGGGGGCCAACCTCGTGGTGACCGACCCTGGTCTTCTGCACTGGCGTGACCCGGTGACCGACATCGGCCATCTCGCCGACGTCACCAATCGGGTGCGGACCAGCGTCGAGACGGTCATCGACGGCAAGTCCGAGGCGATCACGACGGCCCTGGTCGTGCTGCTGTCCGAGGGTCATCTGCTGATCGAGGACGTCCCCGGGGTCGGCAAGACCATGCTCGCCAAGGCCCTCGCACGGTCCATCGATGCCCGGGTGCGTCGCATCCAGTTCACTCCGGACCTGCTCCCCGGCGACGTCACCGGAGTCAGCATCTACAACCAGGGCACCCGTGACTTCGAGTTCCGTCCCGGCCCGGTGTTCGCCAACATCGTCGTCGGCGACGAGATCAACCGCGCCGAGCCGAAGGCGCAGTCGGCGCTCCTCGAATGCATGGAAGAGCACCAGGTCACGGTCGACGGCGTCACCTACCGGCTCGAGTCACCCTTCATGGTGATCGCGACCCAGAACCCGGTGGAGATGGAGGGCACCCGGGCGTTGCCGGAGGCCCAGCGCGACCGTTTCACCGCCCGGATCTCGATGGGCTACCCCTCCCCCGCAGCCGAGCTGGAGATGCTCGACAGCCACGGCAACGCCAACCCGCTGGCCGGCATCACCCCGGTCACCGACGCTGCCGAGATCGCCAAGCTGATCGCACTCGTCCGCACGGTGCACGTCTCGCCCGAGGTGCGCCACTACATCGTCGACCTGGTCGGCGGGACCCGCACACATCCCGAGATCGCGCTCGGCGCGTCCCCCCGGGCTGCGCTGCATCTCATCCGTGCTGCCCGGGCCCGCGCGGCCTTGGACCAGCGCGGTTTCGTCCTCCCCGACGACGTTCAGGAGATGGCTGTCCCGGTCATGGCGCACCGCCTACTGCTGCACCCTGAGATCATGCTCTCCGGGGAGCCGACGATCGAGGTCTCCGCCCGCATCCTGACCGACGTTCTGCGCCGGATCCCGATCCTTCGTCCCGGTACGGCACGCCCGACCCGGCACGGCCGTTAGAGCTCCGTGTGCGGAACCTCCGGGTGCGGAACCTCCGGGTGCGTGACTTTGTCGCAGCGCTGCGTGGCCTGACGATCCGCGGCCGGTCATTCGTCGCCGCCGGCATCGCCTGCGCGGCGTCCGCGGCCGTGCTCGGCGAGCAGGACCTGCTGCGGATCGGCCTGCTCGTCATGCTCCTCCCCGTGCTCGCGGCGGCCTTCGTCTGCCGGACCCGCTACCGGCTCGCCTGCACTCGCCGGCTCGAACCGAGCCGGGTGACCGCCGGGGACCGGGTCTCGGTCCGGATCAGGCTGGAGAACGTCAGCCGGTCGCCGTCGTCGGTGCTCCTGCTGGAGGACGCCGCCGCGGACGGGCTGGGCGGCGGGGCCCGGTTCGTACTCGACCGGATCGAGCCTGGTGGCAGCCGGGACCTGTCCTATGTCCTGCACGCGGGGATGCGCGGTCGCTACCAGATCGGACCGATGGCGATCCGCCTCGGTGACCCGTTCGGGCTGTGCGAACTGTCGCGCAGTTTCCGCAGCATGGACGAACTGGTCGTGGCCCCCCCGATCGAGCGGCTGCCGCCGGCCCGCCCGACCGGTGCCGCGCGCGTCAGCGCCGAGCTGCGCCGCGCGACCGGGCTCGTGGGTGAGGACGAGACGACGACCCGTCCGTACCGGTCCGGCGACGACCTGCGCAAGGTGCACTGGAAGACGACCGCCCGCCGCGGCGAGCTGATGGTCCGGCGCGAGGAGCACCCGCAGACGGGCGGGGCGACCATCCTGATCGACACTCGGGCCCGGGCGTGGCCTGACGGGGGCCCGTCAGCGTCGTTCGAGTGGGCGGTGAGCGCGGTCGGGGCGATCGGCGTCCACCTCGTCCGGGGCGGGTACCGGGTCCGACTGCTGACCGATCAGGGGCTGGCGGCCATCGCCGCGGGGGGTACCGTCGGCGGGCTCCTTGACGAGCTTTCGACGCTGATGCCCGCCCCCACCGAGTCCCTGTACCCAGCGCT
>NZ_CDWWXB010000233.1:2803-5531 GCF_977971855.1 Frankia sp. CoWAU3
CGCGGCCGGCCGCGGGCGAGTCGGTCACGGCGGCATGTTCGTCGCCGTCCTCGGCCACACCGATGCGCCCACCGCCACCGCGCTGGCCGGGCTGCGGCCCCGCAGCGCCCCGGCGATCGCGGTGCTCGTCAACGTGGCCAGCTGGAGCACCGCCGCGGCGGCCCCGAAGATCGCCGCCGACCTCGAAACGACGCACGCGGTGCTCACCCGCGCCGGCTGGGCGGTCCTCGGCGCGGCGGCGGGCACCAGCCTCGCGGCGATGTGGCCGCGGGTCGCCGCCCGGGCCCGGGGCACGGGCGGCGTCGGTGCCCCGGGTGCCGCCGGAGTCTCCGGACGTCCCGGGGCCGCGGGACTCACCAGAACCGTGGGACTCACCGGGGCGACGGGGCACACCGGCGATCTCCACACCGGCGGACGGTCTGTGCCGTGAACGCCCGCCCGGCGCCCACAGTGATCGCCACCGTCGCCTGTCTGCTGTCCACCAGCGCGCTGACCCGTCTGTTCGAGGGTGTCCTCTGGTGGTTCGGGCCGGTGCTCGTCGCCACGACCGTGGCCGTCGGGACGGGGGTGGCGAGCCGCCTGCTCCGGCTGCCGGCGGCGGCCGAGATCCTGCTCAGTCTGGTCGGCCTCATCGGCACCGTCACCGTGCTGTCCGCGCGGTCGACGGCGTTGCTGGGCTTCCTGCCGACCGCCACCACGGTCGGGACGCTGCACACGCTCATCTCCGCCGGCGGCTCCGACATCTCACGGCTGGCCGCGCCGGTGCCCGCCCGGCCGGGCCTGGTGGTCCTCACCGTGATCGGCGTCTACCTCCTAGTGATGATCGTCAACCTGATCGTGGTGAAGTTCGACCACCCGACGCTCGGCGGCCTTCCGCTGCTGGCGCTGTATGCGGTGTCGGCGGCGATTCTGCCCGGGGGGGTCGGCGTGGTGCCCTTTCTGCTCGGCGCGGTGAGCTTCATCGCCCTGCTCCTGCTCGACGGGCGGTTGGCGTACGAGCGATGGGGCCGGACCGTCTCCGACCAGCGGAGGGCTGGCGTCGAGATGTTCGGCGGTCGCATCGCCGTGGGCGCGCTCGGGGTCGCCGTCACCGCGCTGGTCGCCGCGATCGTGGTGCCGCTGGGCCTGCCGTCCCTTGACGGCGAGGGACTGGTGTCGCGCAAGGGTGGATCCGGTGCCGGGGACGGTCCGAGTTCGGCCAGCGTCGTGCAGCCGATCGTCTCGGTGAGCCAGCAGCTGCACGCCAGCACGGAGGTGCCCCTGCTTCGGCTGCGCTCCGACGAGCCGAAGTATCTGCGACTGACGGCGCTGGAGAACTTCGACGGCCAACTGTTCACCCTGCGGGCGTTGAATGCCACCCGGGAAGACCGGGTCAGCGAGGGATTACCGAAACCACGGACGGGCGGCGCTACCCAGTCGGTACGTGCGGAGGTGGCCGTCACCGGGCGGTTCAACGAGCTGTATCTGCCGGTTCCGGGCATCCCAATCCGGATCGAGGGGCTGACCGGCGACTGGCGGCTGGCGAGCCCGACAGGCACGATCTTCTCGACCCGGACCTCGACGGCGAACGCGCACTACCAGGTGGACGCGGTGGTGCCGAATCCCACAAGCGCGCAGCTTCAGGCCGCGACCGGGCCGATCCCGGACTCGCTCGGCGTCGCGACCGCGCTCCCTGACAATCTCGATCCCCAGCTGCGTCAGCTCACCAAGGCCGTGACCGCGGGTGCGCGCACCCCCTATGAAAAGGTGTACGCGATCCAGGAATACCTGCGGGGGCCGCAGTTCACCTACGACCTCCGGGGCGCCCCCACCACGCAGGAGGGCGCGCTCAGCCAGTTCCTGTTCGACACCCACCGCGGCTACTGCGAACAGTTCGCCTCGGCCATGACGGTCATGGTGCGGATACTGGGCCTACCCGCCCGGGTCGCGATCGGCTTCGTCCCCGGGGCGCGGCAGAGCGACGGCAGCTACGTCATCACCAACCGGCAGGCGCACGCCTGGCCCGAGGTCTGGTTCCCGTCGATCGGCTGGATCAGCTTCGAGCCGACCCGCCGCAGCGACGGAACCACCTCGGCGCCGTCCTACGCCCCCGCCGGGCCCGAGGACCCCGACAACGACGCCGCCCTGCCGGAAGAGCAGGCTCAGGCCGAATCGCAGGCAGCGCCCGAGCCGGTGCCCGTGCCGGATACCTCCACGCCGGCTCCCGGCGACGATCCGACCACGATGGGCGCTGCGCGGTCAGGTGACGACGCATCGACCTCCACCGAAATTCCCTCCTGGGTGGTCTGGCTGTGCGCTGCCCTGCCCGTCCTGGGCCTGCTAGCCGTTCCGGCGATCATCCGGATCCGGCGGAGGCGGGTCCGGCTGCGCCCGGCCGAAGACGATCCCCCAGATCCGTCTGGGGCGACGGTGGAACGGGTCCACGACGCCTGGGCGGAACTGCTGGACGTCGCCGCGGACCTGGGAATCATGATCCGGCCGAACGACTCGCCGCGGGCCGGAGTGGCCCGGCTGACCGCCTACCTGGACGCCGAGCCGACCACCGCACAGGCTCCGGGATCCGGCCCGGAACCGTCTGCGTGGCAATCCAGGGGCAGCGAGCCCCCCACGACCTACCCGCAGGCCCGCGCGGCACTCGCCCGACTGGCCTCCGCGGAGGAGCAGGCCCGCTACGCGCCGCCGGAGATGGCCGCGCCGCCGTCCGTCGCAGACCTCCGCGAAGATGCCG
>NZ_CDWWXB010000234.1:0-4141 GCF_977971855.1 Frankia sp. CoWAU3
GCGGGCATTCCCCGTTGGCCGCCGTGTTGGCCGCCGTCAACTCCGCGCTCCGCGCGTCCTGCGACGCGCTGCCCGCGGCCAGGTGCGCGATCCACACCGGCCCGGTGAACCCGGGACGGGACGCCCGGGCGTGGAGTGGGTAGGCCTGTTGGGGTGGACGGGCGGGCCTCGCGTCCTCCTGCCCGACGATTAGCGTTAGCGTCGTTGTGCCTGCTCAGGGGCGGATGCGCCGGCTGGCCGCAAGGAGCGCCAGCGCCGCGACCTGCACGGCGGCGGTGACGGCGATGAGGGCGGGGATGGACAGGTCGTAGAGCGCGCCGGCCAACGCGCCGCCGGCGGCGGTGGTCGCGCCGACCACGCCGGCGAAGACGCCGTAGGCGCTGGCCCGGCGGGCGGGACGAGGTCGGCGACGGTGGCCCGCAGGGTGGATTCCTGCACGCCGGTGGCCGCTCCCCACACCAGCGTCCCGGCGACGGCCAGCGGCGGCAGCACGGCGAGCACACCGGGGCCGTGGCGGTCGTAGGCCCAGCCGGTCGCGAGCGCGGCGAGGGCGTCGACGCCCATGGCCGCGGCGTACACGACAGGCACCGCGGCCACCGGCAGCAGGCCACGGGTGACCGCGTGGAAGGACAACACGCCGAACGTCGCCAGCCCGGTGGTGGTCGCGGTCGTGAACCCGGCATACGTCCAGAACGCCCGGGGTAGTCGGGCCCGGGGCGCGGCGGCCGGGGCCGGGCCGGTACGGGGGACGGGCACGGCCGGCGGCTCGTCCGGCTCGTAGCCGGCCGGGTCGGGCACGCGGGCCCGCAGCCAGAGCAGAACAGCAAGGACGCCCAGGCCGGGCAGGGCCAGGACGCCGAGCGCCGGGCCGTAGCCGGCGCCGGAGGCGAGCACCGCGGCGACGAGCAGCGGCCCGGCCAGCGCGCCGAGCTGGTCCATCGCCTCGTGCACGGCGAACCCGCGGCCCCGGCCGGTGGCGGCGGTCGCGTGGGAGAGCAGTGCGTCCTTGGCCGGGCTGCGAACCGCCTTCCCGACCCGTTCGGCGATCACCAACAGGCCGGCCGCCCACAGCACGCCGGTCACGCCGAGCAGGGGCACGGCGGCGACGGTCAGCGTGTAACCGGCGATCGTCCACGCCCAGAACCAGCCGGGGCAGCAGCGCCGCGGCCTCGCCCACCCCGGTGACGACACCGACCACGACCGCCGACGCGCCGAGGGAGGCCAGCAGCGGCCCGGTGACCGACCGGGCGCCTTCGTAGACGACGTCCGCCAGCATGCTGACCACGCCGAAGACCAGGACAAACCGCCACGGCCGTAGCCTGACCGCGGCGGCGGGCGCTGTGCTCGTGCCGTGCGTCGGTCGGATCATCCCCACACCGCCCGCGCCAGGGCCGCGCCGAGAGCGGCGGCGCCGAACGCGGCGAGCACACTGCCGGCGACGTTGGCCGCGGCCAGCAGCCGGGCGCCGTCCTCGGCCAGCCGCAGCGTTTCGTAGGAGAACGTCGAGTAGGTGCTCAACGCCCCGCACAGCCCGCTCCCCACCAGCGACACCACCTGCTCCGACGCCGCCCACGCCCGCGGCGCGCCCGCGCCCGCGGCGCCGGCGACCAGGCCGAGGAGCAGACTGGCCGTGACGTTGACGGTGAACGTACCCCAGGGAAAGACCGTGTCGTGTCGGGCCTGCACCGCCCGGTCGGTCAGATAGCGCAGCGGCGCACCGGCCGCGGCCCCGGCGATCACCAGCAGCCAGTTCACCGACTCGCCTCCCGGCCGACGTAGCGGATCACTTCGACCTCGTCGAGGATGACCAGCCCCTCGGTGACGAGTTCATCGAGTTGCGGGAGGAAGGCCCGTACCCGTTGCCCGTCATCGACGATGACCACCGCCACCGGCAGGTCCTCGCTCAGCGACAGCAGCCGGGCGGTGTGCACGATCGAGGATGCGCCGAACCCCTCCACGCCCCGGAACACGCTCGCCCCGGCCAGCCCGGCGCGGTGCGCCCGGTGCACGATCTCGCTGGCCAGCGGCCGGTGATGCCACACGTCGCTCTCCCCGACGAACACCGTCAGCCGCAACGCCCGGCCGCTCAACCTCATCACGCCCGCCTTCCCGCGACCCGTCGCGTCCTCGCCACGAACCATCGCATCGCAGCCGCCGCCGCCCACACCGTGCCCAGCGCGGCGAGGACGCTCAGCACCAGGTACGCCAGTGCCAGCCCGGCCCGCCCGCCGTCCACCAGCCGCTGCGCGTCGAGCGCATACGTGGAGAAGGTGGTGAACCCGCCCAGCACCCCGGTGCCCAGGAACGGGCGGACCAGCGGATGCACCGTCCGCACGTCGGTGATCAGCACCATCAGCACACCGATCGCCGCGCAACCGGCCGTGTTCACCGCCCAGGTGGTCCACGGGAACGTGCCCGGCATCGTCGGCCACACCAGCGACGCCCCGTACCGGGCACATGCCCCCACCGCCCCACCGGCCGATATCACCGCCAGCAGCGGGACCGCGACCGGCGCGTGACGAAGCTGCCGGCGCCGCACCGGGACAGGCCCATCACCATCAGGGTCGGTGCCATCAGGGTCGGTCGGTGCACCGACCGTCTGCTCGGTGTCGTCCACGCCCGCCCCCCTACCTGCGCGACACCCGGGCCAGCCAGGCATGACTTGTCACAGGTAGGGACCGTTGGCGGCGCGCTGCCGCGGTTCGGGTCCGGCGGGCCCCACCGCCGCGCGGTGACCGAAAGCCGCCGCCGTCACACCATACCGGCTTCACTGCCACCGGTTCACCGCCACCGCCGGACGTCGTCAGCCCCCACCAGGATGCCGGCAGCCGCCAGGCCGGGCGGGTGCCGGCCTGCCCGGCCTGGCGTGCTCAGGCGGCAGGCAGGAGTTCCCCGATGAGTTTTTCGACGCGGGCACGGATGTCGTCGCGGATGGGTCGGACGGCGTCGAGATCCTGGCCGGCGGGGTCGTCGAGTGCCCAGTCCTCGTAGCGGATGCCGGGGAAGACGGGGCAGGTGTCGCCGCAGCCCATGGTGATGACGACGTCGGAGGCCTCGACGGCGTCAACGGTGAGGATTTTCGGGGTTTCGGCGGTGATGTCGATGCCGACCTCGGCCATCGCGGCGGCGACGGTGTTGATCCGGTCGGCGGGTATGGAGCCGGCAGAGCGGACCTCGATCTTCCCGGCGGCGAGACGGGTCAGCCAGCCGGCGGCCATCTGGGAACGGCCGGCGTTGTGGACGCAGACGAACAGCACCGAGGGCTTCGCAGACACGACGGTGTCCTTTCCGGTCGGGTTGCCCAGGTCGATCACGAGACACCTCCAGGAAGAGGTGAAGGGGCGGCGCCGTTGGGTGCCACCGCGCTGTCCGGGTGGGTGAGCAGCACCCCAGCGGCCTGCGCCGGGCCGGTGGGAGTCGGCGGGTAGAGCAGCCGCAACAGCCCGTAGCCGACCGCGCCGCCCAGCGCCTGGGCGGCGATGAACGCGGGCACCGAGGCGGGGGCGATCCCGGCGAAGGTGTCGGAGAACATCCGCCCGATGCTGATCGCCGGATTCGCGAAGCTGGTGGAACTGGTGAACCAGTAGGCCGCGCCGATGTAGGCGCCGACCGCGGCCGGTTCCCGCTCACCCCGCCCGGACCGCACCAGCGCGAAGATCAGCAGGATGAGGCCGGCGGTCGCGACGACCTCGGCGAGCAGATGCGCCCCGGACACCCGGTGATGCGTGGAGATCGACACCGCCGACCGGTCGAACATCAGGTTCGCCAGCACCGCCCCAGCGACGCAGCCGAGGATCTGGGCGGGCAGGTAGGCGACGGCGTCCCGCCACGACAGCCCCCCGAACGCGGCGTCGACCACCGTGACCACCGGGTTGACATGCGCCCCGGACACCGGCCCGACCATCAGAATGATCGCGTAGAGGCCGGCGGCGGTCGCCGCGGCGTTCTCGACCAGCTGCAGGCCTGTCTGGTCCAGGCTGAGCTGCGCCGCGGCGATCCCAGACCCGACGACCAACGCGGCGAGCAGCATGGCGCCCAGCGCTTCGGCGGCCAGCCGCCGCACCAGCGGCGGCCGGCCCTCCCCGTTGTCTGTCACCGTTCGCTCTCAGTGGCCGGTGCCGGCGGTGGCCGGCTCGATCGT
>NZ_CDWWXB010000234.1:4423-5374 GCF_977971855.1 Frankia sp. CoWAU3
CACCGCCGGCACCGTGGGAGCGCACACCGGCCCACAGCCACACGCCGACCCGGGAGCACCCCCGGCCCCAGGTTCCACGGTGCGCAGCTGCGGGCCCGCGCCCTCGGCGATATCGACGAGCACCGTGTAGATCTCCCACGGCGCACCGTCCGGATCATCCACCCACACCTTGTCCTGCAGCGCGTAGCAGCAGGCGGTGTTCTCCTCCACCGCCGTCACCAGCCCCGCCTCCCGCAGCCGGCTGGCGGCGGCCGAGACCTCCTGCGAGGTCTCGATCTCCACCCCGAGATGGTTCAACGCCCCCGCCACCCCCGCGCCGCGGGCGTCCGGGTTCTCGATCAGCACCAGCTTCAACGGCGGCACGTCGACGGCGAAGTTCGCATACCCCGCCCGCCGCTTCGCCGGCCCGACCCCGAACAGCGTCGTGTAGAACTCCACCGCCGCGTCCACGTCCGAGACGTTCAACGCCAACTGCACCCTGGCCATCCAGCCCACCCCTTACATCGACACCCATCTATGTTCTTGCGGGCAAGAGGATGACCGCAAACATAGACGTCTGTCAATGGATGGGGCATGCCGGCGGCACGGCGACCGCCTCCCCACCGGCGGCCCGCCCGGTCTCGCCGGGAGGATCTTCGCGTGCCGCGCCCCACTCGCCCGCGCCCCGCTGTGCGCCGACCGGGGCCGGCGACCGTTACGCCGGCCCGCGCACCGGCGAAGTCATCGCTTTTCCGGATAATCCTCACGGTGAGCCTGAATCGCGAAGACGCTGAATCGCGCAGACCGAGAGAAGACCGAGACTCAAGAGCCCGCCGCTGTCGGGACGCCAGGGCAAATCGTACCGCGCTTCGGGAGTATCAGGTCGACCAGGTAACGCTCGACAGCCTGGCGGACGCAGCCACTGTCTTGGAAATAGGCGGTGTGCGTGTAGGAGCGCCAGGTCAACAGCAC
>NZ_CDWWXB010000235.1:0-3275 GCF_977971855.1 Frankia sp. CoWAU3
AGGCGACCGGGCCGGCCGGCGACCTGCTGGACCGGGAGATCGAACGGCCCCGCACCGGGCCGATGCGCGACATCATCGCGACGATCCAACCCGAGCAGGACGAGATCGTCCGGGCGGATCTCGCCGTGAGCGTGTGCGTCCAGGGCGCCCCGGGGACGGGAAAGACCGCCGTGGGGCTGCACCGGGCCGCTTATCTGCTCTACGCCCACCGTGAGCAGCTGCGGCGCTGCGGGGTGCTCGTCGTCGGCCCCAACCGCGCCTTCCTCGGCTACATCGCCGCGGTGCTGCCCTCCCTCGGGGAGTTCACGGTGCGGCACAGCACCCTCGACGACGTGGTGGGCGCGGTCGCCGTGCGCGGCACGGACCCCGACGACGTGGCCGCGCTCAAGGGCGACGCCCGGATGGCGACGGTGATCCGTCGGGCGTTGCACGGGGCGATCCGCCCGCCCACCCGGCCGGTCTCCGTGGACACCCGGGTCGGCCGGTGGACGGTCGGCGCCGACGAGTTCGTGGACCTGGCCGCCGACCTGATCGCGCAGCTGGGCGCGGGCGCGTTGCGCTACGGCACCGCCCGGGCACGCCTGGCCGGCCGGATCGCCGAGTCTGTCCGTCGCCGGGCCGAGGCGAGCGGACACTTCTTCACCGACGGGGCGCTGCGCACCCTCGCCCGCGGCCGGGCCGTCAGCGAGGCCGTCGAGGCGGTCTGGCCGCGGGCCGACGCGCCGGGCCTGGTGCACCGCCTGCTCACCGACCCGGCGTTCCTGGCGTCGGCGGCCGACGGGGTGCTCACCGACGACGAACAGCGCCTGCTGCTGACCGGCGCACCGCGGGGCGGGGTTCGGACGGCGCGCTGGTCGCTCGCCGACGCGTTCTGCGTCGATGAGGCCCGGGACCGCATCGAGAGCGGACCGGGCTTCGGGCACGTGATCATTGACGAGGCGCAGGACCTCTCCGCGATGCAGTGCCGCGCGCTCGGCCGCCGCTGCGCGGACGGCTCCGCCACCGTCCTCGGGGACATCGCCCAGGGCACCACCGGCTGAGCCGCGACCTCGTGGCCGACGTTGCTGGCCCATCTCGGCAAACCCACGGCGCACCTGGAGGTGCTGACCCGCGGTTACCGGGTGCCCGCGGAGATCCTCGACTTCGCGAACCGGCTCCTGCGCCACATCGCCCCGGATCTGCGTCCGGCGACCTCGGCGCGGACCACGCGTGGCGCGCTGACGACGGCCCCGACCACCCCGCAGGGGCTCACCGCCGCGGTGGTCGACTACACCCGCCGGACCCTGCCGCACCCCGGCTCGCTGGCGATCATCGTCGCCGACCGGGAGGTGGCGGCACTCGCGGCGGCGCTGGACGCCGCGCGGCTGCCGATGCCGATCGTCCCGCTCGACGGGGACACCCCACCCGGGCGGGCCTGCCTCGTGCCCGCCTCGCTCGCCAAGGGACTGGAGTTCGACCATGTCATCGTGGTGGAACCCGCCGCGATCGTGGCGGGTGAGGCGCGGCTGTTGCAGGGGTTGCGCCGGCTCTATGTCGTCCTCACCCGCGCCGTGAGCGCCCTCACCGTCGTGCACGCCGACGTGCTGCCCGCACAACTGCGGTGAGCGACCTCGCGGGCCCGATCCGGGTGGTTGCCGTGTCGCCACCGGACGAGTGGGAGAAACTGTCGATGTGGCAGATGAACGGAACGTTCTCGGTGGGGAACTGGAGCCCTGCGGCACCGATCCGGTGACCGGCTTCTACCGCGACGGGTGCTGCAGCACCGGTCCGGAGGATCTCGGTAGCCATACCGTGTGCGCGGTGGTCACCACCGAGTTCCTACGGCACCAGCGGCAGGTCGGCAACGACCTGTCGACGCCCCGACCCGAGTACTCCTTCCCCGGCCTGCGCCCGGGTGACCGCTGGTGCGTGGTCGCGGTACGGTGGCTGCAGGCCTACGAGGCGGGGGCTGCCGCGCCCGTCGTGCTGGCCTCGACGCACGAACGCGCCTTGGAGGTCATCCCGCTGGAGGCGCTGCGCGCCCACGCCGTCGACGTGCCCGCCGACCCACGATCACTCGGCTGACCTCGGCCGGCCCCGCCGGTCGCCGGCCCTGTCAGTCGATGATCTCGGGTTCGAGGCCCACGGTGAGCCAGTCGGCGTAGGACAGGCCGGTGATCTCCTCGAGGCGGGCGATGTCGTCGACGAAGTACGGCAGCACGGCGCGGTGCTGCTCGGCGGTGAGCTTCGGGCGTCCGCCCTTCTGCCGCTGCAACGCGGTGAGCAGCGGACCGCGGAAGGTCCTGCGCACGTGAACCGGGAAGTGGTGCCCGATCCGCCCACCGGTGCGCAGCGCCGCGCGCAGCACGCTGTTCACGGGGGTGTCCGCGACGAACGGCGTGACGTTCTCGGCGGGCACCAGGTCCACCAGACCCGTCTCGACGCCGAGGAACTCGCAGACCCGGTCCAGCGTGGCGGCGGGGGAGTCGCGCAGGTCCCGGTAGCGCAGCAGCAGGACCTGGTCGCGGGAGCACAGGGTGAACAGATGGCTGAGCTGCTCCCCGTACAGGCCGAGGGAGACGTAGTGCCAGAACTGGGCCCAGCCGGCGTCCCGGCGCTCACGCTCCAGAGCACAGGCCCGGACGAAGTCACGTTCCGACTCCAGCCCCGCCGCCCACAGATGGGTCCAGTTCGAGTGTGCGCGGTCGACCGGGTTGCGCAGCATGACGATGATCCGCGCCTTCGGCAGGAGCCGCCTGATCCGGTTCTGGGCGTCCAGGTCGTAGAGGTAGAACGGAGTGACCTCGCCCTTGAGCGTCCCCGCCGGAGCGGCATCGAACAGCGCTTCGTAGTCGGCCCGCCGCCACACGTGCTCCTGGTACGTCTGGGCGTCACCGGGGCCGCCCCGGGCCGGCGGCGGCCCCTGCGACAGGAAGAACTTCGGCTCCTTCACCGACGGGAGGAACAGCGCCGAGTGCCGGACGAGTGCCGCGTGCAGCGCCGTCGTTCCGGCTTTCGGCACGCCGATCACGAGGAAGTCGGGAAGGGCCATATGACGGGCGCTCCTGGACGGCTGGGGTCGGTGGGCGGCCCCGGGGTACGTACCTCGCATACTCCAGTAATCCGACCGGGGACCTCAAGATGGTAGCGGTCAGGGCAGGACGGCGTGAACGGAACGTTCGTCATCCTTACCCGGCCGGTAGGGTTGCCGCGTGGTAGTGAGCAAACAGCACTTGGCGGCGACGGCCGTACCGCTCCCCGGGCTGAGGCCTGCCGTGACCGTGGTCGCGCCGCCC
>NZ_CDWWXB010000235.1:3597-5410 GCF_977971855.1 Frankia sp. CoWAU3
GGGCGGCGCATTCTACCTGGCCTATCGGCTGCGCCGTCCCGTCGGGATCGGCCGGGGCTTCGGCGTCGTCATCGCCCGCTCCACCGACGGGGAGAACTTCACCGAGATCGCCGTCGTGCCCCGGGACCCGTTCGGCGCCGAGAGCCTGGAGCGGCCCGCTCTGGTGGTGACCCCGCAGGGATCATGGCGGCTCTATGTGAGCTGCGCGGCTGCGGGCAGCCCGCACTGGTGGGTGGACCTGCTGGAGGCCGACGACCCCGCGGCGTTCGACCCGGCCCGCCGCCGTGCCGTCCTGCCCGGCGATCCGGCCAGCCTCGCCGTCAAGGACCCGGTCGTGGTCCATTACGACGGGCAGTGGCATCTGTGGGCCTCCTGCCACCTGCTCGACGACCCGCTGGCGACGGACCGGATGGACAGCCGCCACGCCACGAGCCCGGACGGCGTGACCTGGACCTGGACTGGAACGGCGCTGGCGCCCCGCCCCGGCTGCTGGGACGCCCGCGGCGTGCGGATCAGTTCCGTGCTCACGGGCGGCTCCCAGCCGGTCGCCCTGTACGACGGTCGGGCCACCGCGGCGGAGAACTGGGCGGAACGCACCGGTCTCGCCGTCGGGGTGACCGTCGACCGGTTCCACGCGGTCGGCACCGAGCCGGTCGCGGTCTGTCCGGACGGGGACGGCGCCCTGCGCTACGTCAGCGTGGTCGAGCTCCCGGACGGCGGCCGGCGGCTGTACTACGAGGCCTCCCGGCCGGACGGCAGCCACGAGCTGCGCACGGAGCTGCATCCGGCCCCTGAGCCGCCCCCGGTGCCCTGAACGCCGCCGTTTTGCCTGGTTGGGCGGCATCCTGGCGGGGGTGCTGCCGGTTTTAGGGAGGGGTGTCGCGTTTGAGGGACCGGGTTCAGGGAGAGGTGTGGCGGCGCTCGCGACGGGGGCGTGCCCTGACCGCGGGTTTTGGGTCAGGCGATGGCCGCTCGGATGGGTTTGCGGTCGGTCAGGCCCACGCCGCCGCGCGGAGCGTCGGTCTCCCCCTTCATCTGACGGAAGATCGAGTCGTTGTCCCAGTACGCGCGCTCGGCAATGATTTTGCCCGGTTCCTGGCCGCTGAAGATGTAGAGCACAACGCCTTCGAAACGAACCGGACGACCCCGAGGGGCAATGCCGGCGAACTCGCCCTGATGTGTCCCTACCAGGGTCACCTCTCGCCAGGAGCAACCGGGGAGGTCGTATTCTCCGGTAACAGTGATGACGAAGTCCGGTAGGGCAAGGGCGAGCATTTCGTAGAAGTCCTGCACACCGCGGATGCCTTCGTAGCGGGCGTTCATCGGGACGACGTCGTAGAAGGCACGCTCGTCGCGCAGGAAGGTGTCGTAGACCTTCTCCCAATCCTTGGCGTTCTCCTGGCGGATGTGCTCCTCGATGGTCGCGCGCTGCCAGGAGATACGTTCCTCGGTAGCAATAGTGGTCATGGTCTCGGTTTCCTGGTCCTTCTCGTAGAAGGAGAATTCGTTGCGGATTCATCGTACGACAGGTCTGGACGCGGAACAGTTCGGCTCTTCGAATTACGGTGGATGTCGTAATTAGGCGGACACGCGTGGCGGGACGGCTTGGGTTACGGGATGCAGCCAGCAGGGCCGGGTGGATCGGGACACGGCGTTGCGGCGTCCGCCATGCTGGAGCGGAACGTACCGCCCGCACCGGTGATGATCGAGACTGTCAGGTCCCTGTGCGGCCCTTGCCGGCTTCTATCGTGACGGGTGACGCCAGGGCTCGGGGGCGCGCGTGCCCGCGGGTTCGCCCGGTCGGCGGGGGAGG
>NZ_CDWWXB010000236.1:0-943 GCF_977971855.1 Frankia sp. CoWAU3
CACCCAACCGATTTCCGGTCTCCTGTTCGGCTGATCACCGGGGTTTCACCGACGGGAGCCCAAGTCGCGCCGCCGTGGTGATCGGTGCGGACCGAGGCCTCGTCCCCGAAGTAGACTGTGGCTCCGACCTGCCTCGCCTCAGCACGGATCTTCGGGAACTGTTCGGTCTTCCAGCGCATCACCTTTGCTTCGTCGCGCTGGGTCGCCTGCGTGGTGGGCCGTTGCGGGGACATTCCCCAGCGCCGCAGCATCCTTCCGACCGCCTGTTCAGTGATACTGATTCCGAACAGCCGTGCGATGAGGTCTCGTACAAGCCAGCGGGTCCACAGTTGGAAGTCGAACTGCATCTGGTCCGGGGTTTTGGTGCAGAGGATCGTGTAGATTTGGTCGGCCTGCTGGTCCGTCATTTTCTTTGGCCTTCCAGGAATCGGCTTGGCTCGCAGCGCCTCAATCCCGCCGTCGCGGTACTGCTGCGCCCACGAGAACACCGCCGCCCGGCTGAAGCCCAGTGCTTTTGCCAACTCGTCGGCGTTGGCGCCGTCGTCAACAATCTGGCGCGCCACGCGAATCCTGATTGTTTCCAGTGTTCCGTGGTCAATTTTCCGACCGTCGGGCTTCCGCATGCAATGATTAAATCATGCCGAGTTGCACTTTGTCCAGATACTTTCATTCCCCTTAGTACTACCAGGGCGTTCACCTCACCGAGGACGACCAAGACCATATCCGGGACGGCCTGCGTGCCGAGCTGGATCATCAGCACCAGCGCTCCGAGCCGGAGATCCAGTGGGCCAAGCGGCGCGTCACCGAGCTGGCCGAGGAGCGCCGGAGGCTGGCGCGGGGTGTGGTGTCCGGGGCCATCCCGGAAGACCTGGGCCGGGAGGAACAGGAGCGGATCGCCACTGAGCTGAAGAACGCGAAAGCCGTGCTGGGCGCGGCCCAGATG
>NZ_CDWWXB010000236.1:1270-1895 GCF_977971855.1 Frankia sp. CoWAU3
ATCTTTGGGCGGATCGCCGACACCCTGAACTTGGCTCTGATGCTGGTGGGCCGCTGCGGCGAGGTCTACCAACTGGGCGGTCCGCAGGTCCGCCGCCTGAGCAACCAGGCCTTCTTTACCAAGATTCTCGTTGACATGGAAGACGATCTACCAACCGTGACAGGTGTCCAGCTACGGGAGCCGTTCGCGGCCCTGGCGGGCCGAGCCTTCCCACGGGCGGTCAGCCCCGAAGCCGTCAGGGACGCGGCGGCCACGGGTAGCGGGGAGCCGGAACCGCCAGACACGAACAACGGCCATGATCTCGTTCCCGTGGGGGATCTTGATCTTGGCCGTGGTTCGAAAGTGATCTATTTGGTGCGCTCGGAGGGACTCGAACCCCCAACCTTCTGATCCGTAGTCAGATGCTCTGTCCGTTGAGCTACGAGCGCGATCTGCCGCCGTGGTGGCCGGCGGTGCCAGCTTACAGCACCCGACGGGTGGCACCGATCCCCCGAGGGGGATGTAGCTGTCCGTAGTTCATCCTGTGCTTCTTGTGTGGACGGATGTGGGGTTCATCGTCGAATCGGCAGCTGCGGCACCGGCAGGAGGAGTTGCCGGTGGGGCGCGCGGCGGACGGTCAACCGCT
>NZ_CDWWXB010000236.1:1987-5507 GCF_977971855.1 Frankia sp. CoWAU3
GACCGTCCGCCGCGGCGGGAGGCGGCGCAGTACGACCTCCCTGAGCCGGCGATCCTCCACCTCGGCGGGCAGTTCGAGTGCCCGCACCGGGAGGTGCGTGTCCGAGAGCATGACCAGACGCACCCCGCCAGTATCCGACGCGACGGCCGCGGGAGCGCCATCGTGCCCGATCGGGCGGGCACGTTCGCGCCCGCTGCCGAGAGGTCCTCATGGTCGAGAGGTCCTCATAGTGACATCGGGATGTCATCGGGTGTCGTCGATCATAATTGGATTTATGCAACTTAATTATATTTTATGTATCGTAATTAGATCTGTCGAAACATAATTGGATGCCGCCAGAGCGTTGTTCGATCTTATCGGGTATCGTCGCATGGAGTAATGATGCGTAACGATCCGGGGCGCAGGGTAATTCTCCTCGCGGCGTGCGCATCATGAAGATCGACGGCTGGAGATCATCCTGATGGGTCCGGGCGGCGTGCGCCGCGCGACTCGGAGCCAGCCCTTCGATGCCCAAGTACTGTTCCGTGCCCGGGCGGCGACGATGAGCTCGCTGTTCCTGCTGGCTCTGCTGCTTGCGAGCTGGGCGCCGCGTATACCGCAAATCAAGGAGGGGCTCGAACTCGGCGACGGGCAGCTCGGTCTGACCCTGCTCGGCGCCCCGATCGGGGCGGTTCTGACACTGTGGCTGATCGGTCTGGCGGTCACCCGCTACGGCAGCATCACCATGGTGCGAGCAGGTTTGCCCGCCTATTGCGCCACCGGTCTTCTGGTCCCACTCGTCGAGGGACCTTGGTCTCTGTTCGCCCTGCTCGCCCTGTGGGGGGCGACCAGCAGCTGCCTCGACATCTCCCTGAACACCCAGGCCGTGGGGATTGAGCGCTGCTACCAGCGGCCGATCATGACCTCCGCCCATGCGGCGTGGACGGCGGGTGCCCTGTCCGGGGCCGGGATCGGTTCGGCGGCGGCCGCTCTGAGTGTCCCGGTCGGCGTGCAGTTCGCGGTGCTCGGCGGGTTGGGTCTCGCTGCCGCCCTACCCTCCACGGCCTGGATGCTGCCCGACGGCGCTGCACCGGAAGTCGCGCTGGAGGACGGACCTGAACGTGGTCATGACCGTGAACGGGGCCACGAACGTGCGGATGGGGAGGGACGTGCGGACGGGGACGGAGGAGACGGCTGGGACGGGGACAGCGACAGAGCGATGCCCCGGGGTCCCGTCGGCACCGGCAGCCGTGCCAGGCCGTTCGTCGCACTGTGCGTCATCGCCTTCGGTAGTTTCCTCTGCGAAGGTGTGGCAGCGGACTGGAGCGCCGTCTACCTCACCGATGTGGCCGGAGCGGCCGTCGGAATCGCGGGTATCGGCTTTGTGGCCTTCACCTCCTGCATGTTCGTCGTGCGCCTGTTCGGGGACCGCGCCATGGCACGGTTCGGCCCGACCCGAACGGTCCGCGGCCTCGCCGTGACCGCGATGGTGGGATTCGCGCTCATGCTTGCGCTCGGTTCCTCGGCGTTCGGCACGGTCGGGGGAATCGTCGGATTCGGAACGCTCGGCGTCGGCACCGCCTGCGTGCTGCCCGCGGTGTTCTCCGCGACGGGGCGGCTTGGATCTTCGACGGGCAGCTCCATCGCCGTGGTCGGCACGGTCGGGTATGTCGGATGGTTGTGCGGGCCGGCTCTCATCGGTGGGCTCGCCGAGCTGGCGGGCCTGCAGTTCGCCATGGTCGTCGTGTTCGTCCTGCTCGTTGCGATCACGGTTTGCGCGTCGGCGCTGCGCGGTCCCGATTCTCCTGCTGCGGCTGCCGAGTTCACTGCGGACCCCGGTACCTCGGAGATCTCCGGGGTACCCAAGATCCCCGAGGTCGGCTAGCGTCACCGGCGACCAGCGACCAGCCATCAGGCCGGGTCCTCTGCCGGCTGCCCCGGGAGCGGAAACGGGCACTACCGCCGGCCGCGACGGAATCCGGGCAGCAGGGTCTGCACCAGTGCGTCCGTCTCGGCCTCGGCCCGCCCGCCGCGACGCACCCCGCCGACACCGATAGTTCGGTACATCTCCGTTGCCACAGCCTGCAGAGTCCGGCGATCACCCCGTGCGGCGACCGTGCGCAGCAGGTCCCGCCAGAGCACTTCGGAGGTCGGCACGGCCCGTAGCCCGGTGCGGCAGGCCGCCAGCGCCGTCATCGTGTCACCGAAGTCCAACGTCAGCTGGGCGAGGCGATGCGCCACGTCGACCACGCCCGCCCGGGTGCTTCGGGCGATTGGCCCGGTGGTCGCCCAGCGGTACCGCCCGGCAGGCAGATCCGTCCACAGGGGACCGCTGACCATCCGCAGGGCTGTCGTCAGATCCGCCTCGGCGTCGCTGCCCGGCAGACCGGCCCGGTGGGTGTAGGCCACGAAGAGTTCCCAGTCGCAGCGCACATCCGGACTCAGCCACCACCGGCCATCCGGGCCGATCATGATCCGAGGCAAGCCGCTGGCATCGGTCCCCAGCCACTGGCGCGCTTCGGTCAACGCGGCGTCGGCGATCTCCTCCGTGGTGTCGGATGGCCAGATCTCCTCGGCGAGGAGCCGACTGCCCACGCCTTCCCGGTGCAGCGCGAGGTAGACGATGACCTCGGTCAACAGGTCGATGCGCTCGGCGGGTGGTCGCCCGGGACCCTCGACGGTGGGCAGTCCGAGAATCCGGACCTGCGCCTCGGCGGGCGCGGTGGGATCGGCGGGCGGCGTGGTTTCGAGTGGCACACGCTGTGGCGCCGCCCCGGACGTCCCCATCGGGGGCCGTGAAACGCCGACATCCGGGACGGTGGTATCTCCGTCGGCGTAGCGCGCCCGAGCAGTCTGAGGCGGTGCACGGTGCGCGTCCGCCGCCAACCACCGGGTACCGGACCGCGATCCCACCCCGGCCGCCGATCCCGCCTCCGAACGAACGGCTGGCGGCGGGGGGGCAGGGGGTCCAGGTGGTGCCTCCGTCCCGGGCTGGATCGATTCGGCCGGGACGCGGCCCTGCCGGTTCGCTCGCATCCGGGGCGTCTCGAAGTAGACCACGGGTGGTACCCGTGGGATATCCGTCGGGTGGATGAGCGGTCGTCCCGGATGGGCCAGCAGACCGGCGGCCTCGGGGGCGTCGCCAGTGTCCGTGGTGGTCGGTAGAACGGGACCGGCCGATGCGGCCCTTCGCGGAGGGCTGGGAGGCTTGGGCGTGGGCGGCGGGGGTTCGGTGGGGAGCCGGCGGCCGTTCGAGGGCGGTCGCGTCGGATCGTCGTCCGGCGGGGAAATGGTGGGTGGGAATCCGGTGCCGGACAGGACCGCGGCGCGACCGTGCATGTCCTGCGGTCCCGCTCCGCGTGGCTCCGGTGTGGCAGAGCCGGGGTCGGGGAGTGGGCCTGCCGGAGTGGGGACGGTCGAGAGCGGCTGGGGGAAGGCAGGCCCGGTGAGGGCTGAGAGTTTCGGCGTCCAGGGCAGCGCCCCGGGCATGGAGCCGCGTTGTGAGGGTGGCCTTGTCGGCTCGTCGGGCCGGGTAGTTGCC
>NZ_CDWWXB010000237.1:0-5074 GCF_977971855.1 Frankia sp. CoWAU3
ATGTGGTTCTTTCCGGGCAGGGAGTGCGGCTGGTGGACTTCGGGCTCTTCCGAGCGATGAATGCGGTAAGCATCAGTAATCCGGGCGGACCGCCGTCCGGTATCGGAACACTTGCGTTCATAACGCCCGAACAGGCTCTCGGGCAGACCGCCACCGTCGCATCGGATGTCTTTACCTGGGGCGGCATGCTTTTGTTCGCCGCGACCGGCCGGCCGCCATTCGGTGCCGGAACGCCCCGGGTCCTGCTGCAGCGGGCCGTCTACGCGGAACCCGACCTGTCCGTGTTCTGCCCGGAGCTGCGAGAGCTGGTCGCGGCGGCGATGCGCAAGGACCCGAAGCGCCGGCCGGCCGCGGCCGAACTGCTCGAACAGCTGATCGCCTATCCGACACGAAGCGAGGCGGAGCCTGCGGTCGAACCCACCCGGCGTCTCGCCCTGCCGGCGGGTGTCATCGAGACTCTGGTCCCGGTGCAGACGAGGCGGACGGTCGAGTCCGAGACGAAACCGGAGGTCGTAGGCACGAGCGACCTCGCCGCTCCTGCCATCGGTGCCATCCACGGCCTCGAGATCGTGCTCGAAACCGTGACCGTGCTCGAAACCGTGACCCTGCTCGAAACCGTGACCCTGCTCGGGACCGGGCCGGCCGTGGAGATCACGGCCGTCCCGCCGGCCGCCGCGGTCGCCCTCAGCGCCGTCCGCACCGGAGCAGAACCGCGGATGCGTCCGTTGTCTCCCGGTCCGTCGTCTCCCGGTCCGTTGTCTCCCGGTCCGTCGGCCGCTCTGGCCGGTGTGTCCGCCCCACTGCCCACCGCGGCCGCGAGAGCGCGCGCAAGCTACGTCCAGGAGGGAACCGGGAATGTCTCCGCCTTGTCGTCACCATCGTCACCGCGGGATCACCTGGACCGCGGGTGGCTTCGACGCGTGCTCTCGATCGGCGTGGCGGTCTCGGTGCTCGTCCTCTCGACCGTTGTGATCGTCGATACGCTGCGGGAGCGCAGCGCGGCGGCCACGTCGCGTGAGGCGGCCCGTGGCGCGATGCGCCTTCTCGACCGGGAACCGGATCTCGCCGGCCAACTCGCCGTCTCGGCCTACCGCATGGCTCCGACCTCGGCTGCGGCGGAGGCGCTGGTCAATGCGAGCATCCGGCAGATCGGGCCGGCGACGGGAGCGATCCGCGATCTGCTGATCACCCCGGATGGTCGATATCTGATCATCGTCGGTGACTTCGGCGGGTCGGTGTGGAACATCATCGGCCCTGGCCGGGTGCGCTACATCACCGACCTGCCCGCGGTGGCCGCGGCCATGGGGGACCGCAGCCCCCTCGCGGCCGGGGTCGCCTCGGCTGCCGCGGTGAAGGGCCTGCTCGCCGTCGCGCTGATACCCGCATCCGGTCCGGCCACGGGTGTGCGGGCGTCCACGATCATGGTGGCGGCGGGGACGGACAGGGTGATCCGGTTATGGCGGCTGGCCCAGCCCGGGTCCACGGACGACGGTGACCTCCAGTCGGCGATCAATACCGGTCAACGGGTGAGTCTGCTCGCCGAGTTGCGGGGACACACGGGTGCGGTGGCGAGCGTTGCGGTGAGCGGGGATGGTCGGACCCTGGCCTCGTCGGGCGCCGATCGCGTCGTCCGTCTCTGGGACATCGGCCATCCGCAGAATCCTCGCGCCCTCGCCGAGCTGCCCCAGCCGGCGGAGGTCACCAGCCTCGCCTTCACCCCCGACGGCGACTCGCTCGCGGTCGGGGGGGTAGGCCATCTCTCCGTCTGGGATGTGACCGCTGCCGGGCAACCGCGCCGCCGGGCCCAGCTGACCGCCCCCGCCACTGTCCGCAAGCTCCTCGTCAGCCCGGACGGCCGGTGGTTCGCCGTGGCGAGTACCTCCGACGGCGGCTCGCTGACGGAGATCTATGGGCTGGACAGCCCCCGGGGACTGCACCGCCTCACCGCCATCGCGAGCCGACCAGGCCAGGCCGGTTCGATCGCGCTCTCCGCCGACGGGCGGGTCCTCGCTGTCAGTACCCCGGCCGGTCAGGTAACACTCTGGGACATGCGCTCACCATCCCGGCCGGTGCAGCGGGCCACCCTGCCGGTCGGCACCGCGCCGACGGCGACGGTCTTCGGACCTCCGGGACATGAGGGCGTCCTCGCAGTCGTGGCCGGTGACGCCGTCCGTCTCTGGCAGCTCGACCTGCTCGCAGCCGAGGACGAGATCTGTGCCAGGGCCGAGGGCCGCATCAATCGGGAGCAGTGGCGGACCTACCTCGGTCACCGGCACTACGACCCGCCCGGTGACTGACCCGCCCTGTGACCGGCCGGGTTGGTCGCGTTCCTCGTGATGTCCGGCCTGCTGCTGGTGGTGCCGCGGGTGAGGGCGGGTGAGGATGCCTCGGGGAGCCGGCAGACGGCGGCTATCGCGAGAAGTGGCGCGCGGCGCCGTAACCGGGGTCCTGTTCCGGGCGGCCGGTCCGGGACGTCCATCGCCACTGGACCGAGATGCGTCCGGCGACGTGCTCCGGGACCCTGGGCACCGCGTGCAGCCAGTCGGCTTGGGCCCGACCTCCCAGCACGATCAGATCACCGCCGGCCGGGGAGAGGTCGCGAGCGCCGGATGCCTCCGGGTCGTTGAGGATCCGTCGGCCGGGTGGCAGGTGGCGAGACTTGATCAGGAACGGTCGCCGGGCACCGAGGGTGAGGATGGCGATCACCGTGTCGTCGAGCCAGCGCATCTCGCGGTCCCGGTGGAAGGCGACGCCGTCGGCTCCGTCCCGGTACAGCGACAGGCCGAAGCCGTCGAACTCCACGCCGTAGGTCCGCCGCAGGGTCCGGTAGGCGTCGAGCAGGGCGGGAAAGGCGACCGGCCGACCCCGCGGGATCCAGGCGCTCATCCGTGGTTCGGTGACGTGGCGTTCGTAACGCCACATGGTTCCCTGTCGCCAGGGGATCTCGGCATGCAGGGTCTCATACAGCTGGTCGGCCTCGCGTAGCCATCCGCGCGTGACGTCGACCCAGGACCGGTCGTCCAGCCAGATCCGTTGCACCGACGCGGTGCGGTCGACCGCACCGTTGGCGGGCACCGCGGTGCCGTCGGTCTCGCTCGTCACCCGGCCGACGCTACCCGGCCGACGCCATCCGGACGGCTCCGGTCCGGGGCCGTCCGGCGTAACCTGCGAGATCCAGGAGGCATATTCCGTGAAGGTGAACAGGCGAGGATGACCTGCGCAGCACCCGACCCGGGGACCTCGACGAACCTCGAAAGCGATGTCCGTCGTCTCACCGCAACAGCCTTCACCGCAACAGCCGTGGTCAGGACCGAACGAGCCGCGCGATCGCGGCCGACGCCTCCCGGATCTTCTCGTCGGCCACCGGACCGCCTTCGGCGGCGGCGTGCGTCACGCAGTGCGTCAGATGGTCCTCGAGGAGCCCGAGGGCGACCGACTGTAACGCCCGGGTCGTCGCCGAGACCTGGGTGAGGATGTCGATGCAGTACTTGTCCTCGGCAATCATGCGCTGTAGCCCCCGGACCTGGCCTTCGATGCGGCGAAGCCGAGCGGTGTAATCGTCCTTGGTGTTGGTGTAGCCGTGCATCCATCGCGCCTTCCCGTCCAGGTACCCCCCTACGGTACCTGGGCCGGAGCCGGTCGTCGGATTGGGATTCGGTGAGATACCGGCGCCAACCGCCGACTGGAATTCGAACCGAGGCTCCTCCCGGCGGTGACATGTCCCACAATTATCACCGTGAGTGAGAATTCACCGCCCGTGCGGTATCAGCGGCGCGGGTCCTCCAGGACAGGCTCGGGTTGCCCGTTCACGTCCTGCCTAACTGCGCGGACGCCGCCCCGCTGGCTGGGTACCCGGCCCGGATCGTTCCTGGCAAACCGCACCCGGCGCCCCATAATTGCGCCCGGAAAGTGCCGAGTGGCGCACTTTCTCGCCCTGCTGGCGGGGGGTGGTGGTGACGAGTGGGTTCGCCGCCGGATCAGCGGTCGACGTGGTGCGGTGGAAGATCGGCGAGGAGTCGTTCGATGTCCGGGTCCTCTTCCTCGGACAATGACTCGTCACCCCAACCGATCTCGCGTTCGTCGTCGAACAGTTCGTCGTCGCGCGGCTCTGTGGCCCCCATGATCTTCCCCTCGTGTGGCGCAGGTTGTTCGCAACCGAGGTCCCGGCGCGGGATACGGCCTGGTGCCGCGGTCTGGTGTCGCGATCCCGACAGTGCTTCGGGTGAATCGTTTGCAGGATTGGATGCGGGATTGGACTCCGGCCGGGTACGGGTTAGGACCTGCCGTTGTTCGGCGGGCTGCCCGGAGTGTGCTTGTTACTCCCGATGGCCGCCGGCATGCTACCGAGCGGGCGGCCACCCGGCCGCCTGGCCGCCCGCTCGCCGCCGGTCAATCTACGCCGCCGCTGCCGTCTCCGGTGGGTGCCGCCGCCAGGGCGTGCCCGATTATCTCGACGACCAGGCGCAGGGTCGCCCGGCTTCCCGCCAGGAAGGCATCCGTCTCCCGCTGGGACCAGGCAGAAGCGAGTATCCCGGGCTCCGGTACCCGGGCGGCCAGGACCGCCCGTATCGACGCCCGGTAGCGGCTCACCGTGATCGGCGGATCGCCGACCGGATCTTCGTCGTAGTCCTCGTCCCGGTCTAACAGTGCCCGGACCTCATCCAGGCGGCGCGGGGTGGGGGGCATGGTTTCCTCCTCCATCTATTTGCTACTCAGCAAATTAGACCCTAGAGAGGTTCTTGAGGAAGAGCAAAGTGGTTACGATGTTCCGCGTGGACGACGGTGAGCAGTTGGTCGGCATCGGGGACATCGCGTTCCAACTCAAGATCACTCGCCAGGCGGTGGACTACTGGACACGCAAGGACTCCCGGTTTCCGGCGCCCTTGCAGGTCATCAACGCGCCGATGGGTAGCGGTGCCAAAGGCACCCGGGTTTGGCGCAAGCGAGAGGTAGACGCCTGGATCGTGGAGCACTATCGGCGGCGCAAACAGTAGGCGTCCCGGCCATCGGCCGAGGCCACCGCATCAGGTCAGATCTGTCGGCACCAGCGGCTCCGGGCCACCCAGGGCTGCGC
>NZ_CDWWXB010000238.1:0-3255 GCF_977971855.1 Frankia sp. CoWAU3
CACCTCAGACCGTCCTGAACCAGCCACCGGCCAGCTCAACGGACTCCAAAGATCAACTTATCTAGGAAACTCCCGCTAGGCTGGCTTGGGCGGGGCTGGGAGAGGTAGATCGTGACGATGATGCTGACGGCCGGGCGGGGTCTGGCCGATGATGGTCGGGTGGACGAGTCCGAGCCGGTGGTGGGGCGGCCTGACCCGGAGGTCGAGCCGAAGGCGAAGCGGCGGACGTTCACGGCGGAGTACAAGGCGCGGATCCTCGCGGAGTACGACGCGGCCGAGCATGGTGAGAAGGATGCGATCCTGCGTCGGGAGCGGTTGTACTCGGCGCATCTCGTGGAATGGCGGCGGGCGAGGGTAGGGTCGCGGCGTTGTCGAGGAAACGTGGCCGGCCGGCGGCGGACCCGCGGGACAGGGAGATCGAGCGCAAACATTCAGCCCGGGCGGCGTGGGTGCCGTTTGATGGCATGACGTGATGCCGGTCGGGGCGGGTGTGTCTCCGGTCGGTGGGTGTTGTCGGGTGGGGGTTGTGTTTCAGGCCGGGGCGGCGGGCGGCCAGTCGGGGATCCAGGCCCGGCCGGTGACGACCTCGCGCAAGGTCGTCATGACGTCGCGGCCGTGTTTGGCGGCGGTGCGCAGGTAGCCGAGGATGGTGTAGCGGTCCTGGGTGACCGTGTTGCTGGTCAGCCGCCCGGAGATGTTCTGCTGCAGCTTCGCGGGGCGTAGTTCGCGTTCGGCGTCGTTCGAGGTCGCCGGGATGGCCGGGTCGGTGAGGAACCGCAGCACGTCGGCCTGCCGGGTGCTGAGGAACTCCACGAGCAAGCGGGCGGGGCGCTCGCCGGGGTGGGTGCCGTGCGAGGTCGTGGCGAACATCCCGACCTTCACGCCGTCGCGGAACAGGGCAAGCAGGTCCTCGACGCTGGCCGGCGCCGGTCGTGCCGGGGGTGTGCAGTAGCGGCAGTGCGCCGGGTCGTGGCGCGCGGCGAGGTCGGCGGCGTGGCGGGTGAGGTTCGTGTGGTGGATCAGGCCGCGCAGCGCGTCGGCGATCTGCCCAGGCCAGTGCTGGTCGGGGTAGGTCTCGGCGGCGGCGGTCAGGTCCCTGATCAGGTGCTGGGCGCAGAACTGGTGGACCAGGCCGGGGAACTCCACGTCGTCGGGGTCGTGCGCGCCGTCGTCGCCGGTCCCGTCGGTGAGCGGGTCGCCGACGGCGGGGTTGAAGAAGTCGTGGTCGTAGAGGTGGTAGCGGTCGTGGACGACGGTCGCGCCGGCGGCGGCGAGTTCGCCGAGCACCGAGGTCTGGAACGTCCGCAGGTCGCGGTCGCCGAGCAGGAAGTGGGTGTACAGCTCGGTGCAGGCGACCAGCAGGTGGCGCTTGGCGTCCTTGCGGCCGGCCATGGCAGCCGCGGGCCGACCCTGATCGGGGTCTCGTCCATCACGACGACCGCGCACAGGGTGATCAGCGCCCGGCTCCGCTGGTGCGCCGCCGTGAGCGCGGCCGCGACCGTGTTCAGCAGGCCGTGCACGAACCCGGTCGACGGCGCCGCGCCGGTCAGCGAGGTCAGCAGGTCCACGCACCGTCCGACCGGCAGGTGGTGCACGACCATCAGATAGACGCACCAGGCCCGCAGGTTCGGCCCGTAGCCGATCGGCCCGCGGTGCGCGCCGTCCGGGCGGGTGGCCTGGTGGACCTTCCCGCAGGCGCATGCCAGCGCGTGCTGGTCGTACTGGGTCACCCGGGCCGTGAGCAGCGGGATCTCGACCTGCGGGTAGGAGTCCACGACGCCGAGGTCCCGGGCCGTGCCCCCTCCCAGGGCCGTGGCCAGGTCGTTCCCGCACCCACACCGGCCCTCCGGGAACCGGTCGACCTGCTCGTCGGGGTCCTCGACCCGGGCCAGGTGCGTACCCGGCGCGCCGGGCTGCCCCCCACGCCGACGCTGCTGCCCACCGCCGGTACGGGTCTTCCTCGGGGCCGGCGCAGGCCTCCCGGGCTGGTCGTCCTTCGACGACGGGAACGAGGAGTTGCCGCTGTTCCGCGACATCAGGTGCTCCAGCCGGTCGAGCCGGGCCGCGAGGTCCTCGTTGACCGCGGCGAGCTTCTCGTTCACCACGACCAGCCGCTCGGTGTCCGCGATCCGCCGCTCGTTCTCGGCCCGCAACGCCGTGTTCTCCTCCGCCAGCCAGGCGACCAGCACCCAGACCAGCCACGGCACGGCCGCCGACGCGGCGGGCGTTGGCCTGTCGTGGGAAGGGCCGTCCGGTGTGGGCACACCACGGATCTAACGGGTCGCAACCCCACGCCATGCAGCGACAGGGCCATCACTCACCCAATCCGCCTGGCCACCCGTCAACCCCGGCAGACCGTCACCGACAGCCACAACAAGCCCCATGATCGTCACGCCGCGCGAACCGGCTGAAGGTTTACGTCGGGTGCTTCGTCAGGCTTCCGGCGCCATATGTGCAAGCAGGGGGGACATCGGCGGTGCTCGTACCGGCACGCTGCGGTCTTGCCGCTCAACGCCCGCGGTATGCGTCGGCGCGGTGCTCTACGGCGGTCACGAGAACGATGCGGTTCTCCTCGTCGATCTCATAGAGCACCCGGTACATGCCTCGCCGCGCCGACCAGGTTCCAGCGTAGGGCGGGTAGAGGAGACGCTTACCGAGCCTGTGCGGGTTCTCCAGGAGCGTCGTGGTGATGAACTCGTGTACGGCCGTGGCGACCTTTTCCGGTATACGTCCAGCAAGCGCGCGGGCCGCCGGACCGGTGATCTCCAGACGGTACGGCCCGGCAGCGCCCGTCATGACGAGCGTCTCCTGGCACCCGGCGCGGCGCGCTTGGCCATGAGCGCCGCCAGGTCCTCGGCGTCAAGCACGTCGCCGGCCTCGACAGCGGCGCGGGACTCGGCCAACTGCCGCATGGTCTCGCGGTTCGACAGCACCTCGACGGTCTCCTCCAGCGCCGCGAGGTCGTCGGGCGAGACGAGGATCGCCACGGCATGACCATGGCGTGTGATCTCTACCCGGTCATGGGTTCGCTCGACGTCGTCGAGCAGCTCTGAGAGGCGGTTCCGAGCATCCGTGAAGGGCAGCGTCGTCACGATCTCAGTCTACGCTCAAGTGGCGTGAAGTTAAGGCAGAACTCGCGGCTCGAATCGGCCACAGAGACAGTCGGCCCGGAGGCCATGCGCACTGGCCAGGGCGCACTGGGTGGCAACTCGGCCGTCATCCGCGCAGATCCCGAGCCCGCCGCGTGGGGCCGAG
>NZ_CDWWXB010000238.1:3583-5393 GCF_977971855.1 Frankia sp. CoWAU3
CCGCGGCGGGCACCCGGGCCATACCGACGACGAAGACTGCCGAGCCGTCCTACAAGTGCGTGTGTATCCCAGGGATGGTACAGATCGTCCTCGCGCATGCTCGCGCCCTGCTGACCGGCACACCCGAGGGTCGTATCGCCTATCTGAACGCCGACCTGCGGGAACCGGGGAAGATCCTGGCTTCGGCCGAGGTACGCGACACGCTCGACCTGAGCCGCCCCATCGCGCTTTCCCTGATCGCGATCATGCATTTTCATCCCGATTCCGAGGATCCCTACGGCCTTGTCCGTCGCTACCTCGACGCCCTGCCCTCGGGTAGCTGTCTGGCGTTCACTCATTGCACGGCCGATGCCGCGCCGGGGGAGGCCGGACGGCTTGTCGAGGTCTACCGGCAGCGGGGGATTCCCCTCACGATGCGTACCCGCGCCGAAGTCGAACGTTTTTTCGACGGTCTGGAGCTCGTCGAGCCGGGAGTGCAGATCGTCCATCGCTGGCGGGCCGAGGTGACCCCGGACGGCCCGACCGATGCCCAGGTCAACTGGTACGGCGGTGTCGCCCGGATGCCCTGACCACTGACCCGCGCGAGCGTTCACGAGGTCGGGTCCGCATGATCGCGCGGGGTCCCATGCGCGGTGGCCACGTTGTGGGGGGCAAGGCACGGTCCGGGGACTGCGGAGCGTGCCCAGGTCCCGCGCATTCACCGGCCGACATGTCGGACCCGGGTGGGATGGTGGCTTTCGTCGCCGATGACGATGGTGTAGCCTGTGAACCGAGTACACAGAAATCAAGTACACAGCATTCGTGGCGGGTCGTCGAGGCCCGGTGGATGCCGAGGGGGGAGACGCGCCGTGGTGGAGCCGGAGGCCGAGGGTGGGCTGTTCCCCGTGCCGCGGGGGGTCCCAGGGGCGCGGGCGGCGCCGCCTTCGCCCGCCGCGCCGGGGGGCGTGGGCGGCACCGGCGCGGGCGACGGGGCCGGTGCGGACGCCGACGGCCGTACGGCCGCGGAGGTCCTCGACGCGCCACAGCTCTTCGAGCCGGCGGCGTCCTACGAGGTCCGGGATGCCTTCGCCGAACTCGTCCGCCGGGATCTGCTCGGCCCGTGGGGCGGCGAGCGCGAGCAGTTCCACCCCAGGGCGATGGGCCCGCGCGAGCGGTACCTCGTCGGCATGCTCGGGCCGAAGCCGGCTCCGCGCGGTGCCCGGGAGGCCGCCACCGCGGACGTCGTCGCCGACACGGAGACGGCTGTGCAGGGCGACGCGGACGCCGACCTGCCGGAGATCGCCACCCCGCAGAACCGGGGGCGGATCTGGGCGTCGTCGATGGGACTCTCCTTCGCCGTGCCGGCCGGAAGTGACGGGCCGGCCGGAACCGACGGCACGGATCCGGTCGACGTCCTCGCCGTCACGGCGGCCTGGGGGCATTACACCAAGCGGGAGGTGGAGGACGACGAGGGCCGCAAGCGCAGCGCGTGGACCCGCGAACCGGTGGTCTTCGCGAACCGGGAGATCCGCCTGGACGATCACCTGGGCGTCGGTTCCCGGCGGATGCCGCTCGTCGGCGACGACGAGACCGGGGTCTTCCTCGTCGTCGCCGTCCGCGAGCGCGGTGCCCGTCGCGTCGTCGAGCTGACGCTGGTCAACAGCCAACCGGAGCCGCACTCGTCCGCGGACACGGCGTGGCTGTTCCAGCCGACGCTGTCGGTGACCGCGCTGGACGGCGCGCGCGCCGTCTTTCTGCCCGTCGACGATCCCGCGGACGAGTGCCCCGGCCCCGGCCCCGGCTCCCCCGCGGGCGGCGCGCCGCTCGCGGG
>NZ_CDWWXB010000239.1:0-3544 GCF_977971855.1 Frankia sp. CoWAU3
TCTAGGAAACTCCCGCTAGCCTTGGAGGATGCCCGTCCCCGTGACACCGCCCGGCTGGGCCTGGCGATCCGGCTCGGCGACTCCCAGCGCCGGGCGCTGACCGGCTGGGTACAGGCACTCGACCGGATCGGGAAGGGCACCGGGAAGTACGCCCCGCGGTGGCGTGCCGAGGCCCGGGCCCACATGCGGGCTGCGATGGGCGCCGTGCCGGTGTGGATCATGCCGACGCACCGGGTGATGGAGAGCTTCGACCCGGGCGCCGACGACCTGTTCGACGTGGTCATCGTGGACGAGTCCAGCCAGTGCGACCTACTGGCCCTTGGCGTGCTGAGCCTGGGCCGCAAGGCCGTCGTCGTCGGCGACGACGCCCAGACGAGCCCGGAGGCCGTCGGCATCGAACGGGCCAAGGTGCATGCCCTGATCGACGCGCACCTGCCCGACGTCGCCCAGCGTTCGCTGCTCGACGTGGAGGCGAGTCTCTACGACACCGCGGCCCGGGTCTTCCCGCGCACCATCGTGCTCAAGGAGCACTTCCGCTGCCTGCCCGACATCATCGGCTTCTCCAACCGCTTCTACGACCAGCAGATCCTGCCGTTGCGGGAGGATCCGGAGCTCGCCCTCGGCGCGCCGCTGCGACCCGTCCGGGTCCCCGGGGGCGCCCGGTCGCAGACCCGCTTCGGCGACGCGAACCCAGCGGAGGCGCAGGCCCTTGTCGAGCGGGTCCTCGCCTGCTGCGCCGACCCGGCCTACGACGGGATGAGCATGGGCGTGGTCACCCTGCTCGGCGCCGGCCAGCCCCGCCTCATCGAACACACCCTGGTCGAACGACTCGGGGAGCGCGAGTTCTCCCGCCGCGACCTGCGGGTCGGCGACCCGTACCAGTTCCAGGGCGACGAACGGGACGTCATCTTCATCTCCGTCGTCGCGGACGACAACCGCTCGGCCGCCACCCGCCGCCGCGACCAGCAACGAGTCAACGTGGCCGCGAGCCGCGCACGCAACCAGATGTGGGTGTTCCACAGCGTCGACCCGGCCACGCTGCGCGACGACGATATGCGGCGCCAGCTGATCGAGTACATGTACGCCGGGCAGACCGGACGGCTCGACGCGGATCTGGCCGATCGCTGCGAGAGCGAGTTCGAACGGGCCGTCCTGCGCGAGCTCCTCGCCCGCGGCTACCGGGTGCGCCCCCAGCATCCGGTTGGGCGTTACCGGATCGACCTGGTCGTCGAGGGGGTCGCCACCGCGCGAGCCAGCGCCGAGCAAGCCGTCACCGAAGGAGCCACCGCCGGGGGTGTGGGGCGCCGCGGCCCCCGCCTCGCGGTCGAATGCGACGGTGACCGTTTCCACGGGCCCGACCAGTGGGAGGCGGATCTGCGCCGCCAGCGGATCCTGGAACGGCTCGGCTGGACGTTCTTCCGGATCCGCGGCTCGGAGTTCTACCGGCATCCTCGGCCGACCCTGGACGCGCTGGTGCGACGTCTCGACCAGCTCGGCATCCACCCGGTGCCGGTGCCGGCGCCAGCCGGCCAGCCGACGGAAGGGCCCTGATCTATCCGTTGGCGGCCCGGGGTTTGGGGCCGGTGGCGCGCATGTTCACCAGTCTGCCGAGCAGGTCAAACCAGAAGGGGGCGCCGGCGGTGAGCGCGAAGCAGGCGATCGCGATGCCGGCGATTTTCAGGAGCCACCCCTCAACGGAGTCGGGAACCTCCCGTGGGTCGTCGCGGCCCGCGGAGTTGTGGACCCAGCCGATCGGGAAGGCGAGCCCCGAGGCATCGCGCACCGTCTTGATCACCTGTTCCGTGGCGTCCCCCACCATGGGCTGGTCGGAGGTGAGGCGGGTGCCGGAGGCGGGATCCCCCGCGGAACTCCCGGCGGAGCTCCCGTCCGCCTCGCCGGATGAGCCCACCTCGGCCTGGGCCGCGGTCACGGCCGCCTGCCGCACGGTGCCGTCCTGCCAGAACGCCCGCGCGAGCCCGATCGCGTCGAGGTTGAACAGGACGGACAGCAGGACCGCGTAGCCGAGCAGGAAGACGGCGATGCGCCGCTTGTACCACCCGGACAGGCGATCCATCGCGTCGTCGTACCACCGGGCCAGCTCGATGACGACCTTCTCGCGGTCCCCGCCGGCCTGGACTATCGCTGTGGTCATCGCGGTCTTCGCCGGGGAGGGGGGCGTCGCGGCGAGCCCGTCCTCCATCGTTCCCACGGCTCCGGCCCTGGTGGCGGCGACGAGCGCGGCGGCCACGACCCGCCCGGTGGGGTGATCCACAGGCATCGCGTCGTACAGGGCCCGGGCGGACCTCTCCCCGAGGGCATGCCGGGCACCGTCGTAGGCCCGCCGGTACGCGGCCCTGGCCTCGTCGGGGACGTGGTCAGGCAGGGTGTCCGGGCGGAGCTGGGACAGCATGGCCCGGGCGGGCGGGTCGACCCGGTCCAGCAGCGCCTGAGCGAAGGCGGTGGACGGCAGGTAGGACGGCAACCGCAGTGTGTGCGCGGCGCACCGAGGCCCAGGTCCCGGAAACCGGCGGATGGTCGGCCATGGCCGGCAGGGAGGTGTCGCGGCCAGTGGCACGCATGGCCCGAAGCGGCCCGTCTAACAGTTCGGCGACGAGGTCCGTCCGATCCGCGGGCGGGTCCGCCCCCGGATCGGACGGTTCGGCGGGCCGGTCACCGCCGAGCAGCCGTCGCAGCTCGGCCTCCAGCTGGCGCCCCCGGTAGCGGAACAGAGCGAGCACGGCCTCGTTGATCCGGGAGACTGCGAGGCTGAACGTGGCAAAGAGCAACGCGAGCCCGATCAGGACATCAAGAGCGGATGAGTCCGGCATAACCCCCCGATTCCGAGCCCGGGGCAGCCGCGCCACCGCCTTCACGGCCGAGGAGTACGCCCCGGGACTGTCCTGGGCAGACAGCGCATTTCTACACCTCGGCGCAGAACCGGCACTCAGCGGCATCATCGGACACCTGGTCGAAGCGGGCGAAGATGGTGTCCTCCGTGGCGTCTCGGGCCGTACGACGTCCTACGACGGTCGCCAGAACAGACTCGCGACCCGGCCGGAACGCATCGCGGCAGGGGGCCGGCGCGGAACGTGCTTTGGCAACTGGCAAACTGAGGATCGAGCAACGGCGCCGTGAGGAGGCAGGGTGACCGCGAATACCGGTGGGGGACCACTTTCCCATCTGCCCGTCGCAGGCGCGGACGTCGAGATCTGGGGGATCAACGACTTCCTCGCTGCCGACGAGCGGCGCCCGACCAGTTTCATCACCAATTTCGGTAACTGGCAGGTGCCCGACCCGGTCGCTGCTGCCCCCGCGTCGAGGGTCGCGCACCTGGAATGGTTCCACGACACGGGGGAGCTAGTCGCGATCGGTGACGTTCCCCATCGAGGGGCGGCGACCGTCGAGATCCCGCGCGTCGAAGGAGCGGTCGGGGAGCTGGCTGACATGGTCGCCGGTCCGTTCGGCAGCGGCGGCATATCGTTCCGGACCGCCGACGGCGCGGTTCGCGAGTTCCCCGAGATGGTTGTCTCCGAAGGCACCCGCG
>NZ_CDWWXB010000239.1:3820-5304 GCF_977971855.1 Frankia sp. CoWAU3
CCCGCGGGTGCACGGGGTGCTGTGGGACTGGCACCGCTGGCACCGTCGCCCCGAAGGATGGGCCTGGCTGGAAGAGCGCCTGCTCAGCACCCGCCGCACGACAGGCGGCAACGACTGATCAGGGACCGGGACAGTTGACCGGTCGCTGCGGCGTGCCTTCTGCTCCTCTCACTCCTCGGGCACGGGCGGACGGCCGTGATGGCGTGGTGGGTGCGCGCGGAACAGGACGATCTGCGTAGCCGTAGGCGGGATCGCTCCAGCCGGGCACACGTTTGATCAGGCGCTCACTGTATGGGCGTCGACGCGGACCATAAAGGCTGTCCGCGATCCGGCTCAGTCCCACCGCCGCGCTGTGACCGGTTGGGCGAGGCCACCGGGCATCAGTGCTCTGCTTGCCGGATGGCGTGTTACGGCTTGCGGGCAACACCGCCGTAGATGCTGACCCGCGCTTCGGTCAGCTCCTCGACGGCGCTGCCGTCGGCCCGCCAGCGGTGAACGGCCTGAACCCCGGGGTCGACCAGCTCCAACCCGTCGAAGAAACGTTCGACTTCGGATCGGCTGCGGGGCTGCACCGAAATCCCCTTCTGCCGGTAGGCTTCCGCCGCCCGTTCCGCGTCCGGATCATAATCTCCGGTGCCGTGGGTGAGGACAAGGTAGCTACCCGACGGCAACGCGTCGAGGAGCCGACGCACGATCCCGTAGGGATCATCCGCGTCGGGGATGAAATGGAAGATCGCGACGACGGACAGGGCGATCGGCCGAGTGAGGTCAAGGGTGCTGTGTAGCTGCGGGGCAGCGAGGATCCCGTCAGGGTCGCGCAGGTCGGCGTCGAGGTAGGCGGTGCGCCCCTGCGGGGTGCTGGTCAGCAACGCGCGGGCGTGGGTGAGCACGATCGGGTCGTTGTCCACGTAAACCACCCGGGTGTCGGGGGCGAGGCCCTGGGCGATCTCGTGCAGGTTCGGGCTGGTGGGGATGCCGGTACCGATGTCGAGGAACTGGCGGATCCCGACCTCTCCGGCCAGGAACCGGGTCGCCCGTGTCATGAACGCCCGGTTCTCCCGGGCCGTGACGCGGGCATTGGGGAACGCTGCGATGACCTGCTCGGCGGCCTCCCGGTCGGCCGGGAAGTTGTCCTTCCCGCCCAGGTAGTAGTCATACATCCGGGCCGTATGAGGAAGATCCATCCGCAGGTTCACCGGCTCCCGGTCCCCCGTAGTCGCTACCCACGCCGGGTCCCGTGTTTCCGTCACCGCTCCTCCATCCCCTTGCCACTCGGATGATGCCACTCGGATGATGCCACTCGGATGATGCCACTCGGATGATGCCACTCGGATGCCACTGACGAGCACCCTAACGGCACGGGCAGGCACCATCCACACAGGGCTGCGCGAAGGTCGCGTGGTGTGACGGCCTGTTGCGTTAAGTGGCTATGAATTGGAGTGTCCGGCGGCGGTCTCCGGCGATGTGTTCGAGGGTTTCCTTGG
>NZ_CDWWXB010000240.1:0-2332 GCF_977971855.1 Frankia sp. CoWAU3
GATGTAACTAACGGTACATAGTCGGCAGCGGGACCGGCTGTCGTCAGGCTGAAGCGTCGACGATGTTGATCGGCAATAACGTTTCGAGCGTCACCGATCTACCAGGGGAGAGCATGTCCATGCGAGCGAGATCGCTCGTCGCCGCCATTGTGCTGTCGTCGCTGGCGCTCGTCGCCTGCGGCAGCCGGGCCAGTAGCAGCGGAACGACCTCGGCCGGCAACAAACCGGCCGGGGCGTCGAACAACACAGCTTCGGATATCGGCGTCACGCCGACCGAGATCAAGATCGGTACAATCGCTGGCCTGAGCAGCGGTTTCGGACCGGACACGTTCTCCGCCTCACTGTACGGGGCGCGGGCCTATTTCAAGGCGCTCAACGCCGCGGGCGGAGTAAACGGGCGCACCGTGAACCTCGTCGAGTGTGACGACAAGGGCAGCGGGGACGGAAATGCGAACTGCGCGCACAAGCTCGTCGACGACGAGAAGGTCTTCGCGCTCGCCGGGGTGACGGCGTTCGACTACACGGGTGCGCAGTACATCAACTCCAAGGGTGTTCCGGATATCGGCGGCCAGCCCGTGTCCGCCGCCTACGATCAGTATCCGCACCTGTACTCGATCTACGGCAGCTATTATCCGCGCACCGGCAGCCGTCCCGGCTACAACGGCACGCTCTACGCGGGGACCGAGATCTACCGCTGGTTCAAGCAGAATCTGAAGACCAACGTCGCCGGGGTTGTGTACTACAACGTCGCCCCGTCGGAGCGGTACGCCAAGTCGATCGCGGACGGCCTGCGCAAGGAGGGCTACACGGTCGTCGAGGAGCAGATCAATCTCGGCGCCCCGAGTTGGGACGCAACGGTCCTCGACCTCAAGCGGCGCGGTGTCCAGATCGTCTTCGACGCGATGGACGACGGTGGTAACGCTCAGCTGTGCAACGCCATCGAGTCCCAGAAACTGCCGATCACGGCGAAGGTGACCCCGCCGCAGGGCTGGGCCAACAACATCCGCCAAGTCTACAGCGCCTCCCCGAACTGCCGGAACACGATCTACTCCACCGGCGGCACCGCCAACTATGCGGACACTCAGATTCCCGCGGTCGCCACGTTCCAGAAGGATCTGCAGGCGGCCGCGCCCGATCGGGTGGCCAAGATGAACCTGTGGATGCTCGAGGGTTACGCCTCGGCCCAGTGGCTGACCGACGCGATCCGGTCCTGCGGCGCCGACGTCACCCGCGCCTGCGTCGAGGCGTACATGAACAGCGGCAAGGACTACGACGGTCACGGCCTGCTCATCCCGACCGGCCGGAACTTCAAGAAGTCGCCTGAACCGCCGTCGCAGGAGCAGAACTGCCTCAACGTCGCCCGTTGGCAGGACTCGGCGAACGGCAACCAGGGTGGCTGGGTGACCCAGGTCAAGGACATGAACACCAACTGCTTCACCGTTCCGGATCTGCCCTACCCGGCCGGCTGATCTCTCGCGGGACCGCCTGCGTGGTCTCGGGCCCCGGTCGGGGCAACCCTCCACGGCACCACGGAGGGAACCTTGACCGGGGCCTTTCACATCGGGGGGCCTTTCAGCGGGGCCTTTCGCGGCCCTACGCTCGGAATTCCCCCGGCCCGCCCGCGAAGGACCGCTCGCCCCGGTGCAGGACGTAGACCAGGTCCGCCATCGCCAGGGCCTGCTCGGTGTACTGGTCGGCGAGCACGACGGTGGTGCCCGACGATGTGACCGTCGCAAGCCAGCCGAACAGGTCCGCGGCGACTTTCGGGGATAGTCCGAGCGACAGCTCGTCGACCATCAGGACCGAGGGGCGGGCCAGCAGGGCGCGGGCGAGCGCCAGCATTCGCCGCTCACCGCCCGACATCGATCCGGCCCGCTGCGTCAGCCGTTCCCGCAGCCGGGGGAACGACTCCAGTGCGGGGGTGATGTCGGGGTGCCCGCTGGCCTCCGCGATGATCTGCAGATTGTCCCGGACCGACAGGGTGGCGAAGACGGCCCGTTCGTCCGGCACGAGCATCAGTCCTCGGCGGGCCCGGTCGACGGTGGACACCTTGGTGATGTCCTCGCCGCGCCAGGTCAGACTGCCTGAACGCAGTGGGATCAGCCCGGCCAGCACCCGTAGGGTGGTGCTCTTGCCCGCGCCGTTGACCCCGAGCAGGGCGGTGACCTTGCCGGCGGGGATGGCGAGGTCCAGACCGTGCAGGACCTCCACGGTCCCGTAGCCGGCCCGTGCCCCGGTCAGTTCGAGTTCGGCCGTCGCCGTGGTCACCGTGCCTCCTGCGGCTGCTTCAGGACCGTTTCATCGTGGCGATGGGCAGCCTGGGCCAGGTACA
>NZ_CDWWXB010000240.1:2584-3386 GCF_977971855.1 Frankia sp. CoWAU3
CCGACCGCCGACCATGGCGTACACCTGGTCGGCGACGGAGAAGACCAGGTCGACGTCGTGGTCGACGATCAGGATGCCGACCCCGTCGTCGGCGGTCCGGCGCAGCAGCTGCGAGAACCTGGCGGTCTCGTCGTTGTCCAGGCCGCTGGCGGGCTCGTCGAGCAGCAGGATGTCCGGCTGGGCGCACAGCGCCCGCGCGAACTCGACCAGCCGCAGGGCACCGGTGGGCAGCGTGCCGGCGATGGTGTCCCGCAGGTCGGACAGGCCGAGGGAGTCGAGGGTTTCCTCGACGAGGCGGCTGACGTGTCCTCGGCCCTTGGACGCCAGGCCCAGCAGGCCGCCGGCATAGTCCCGGTGCCGGTTTTCCGCGCCGACAAGCAGGTTGTCCGCGACCGTGAGGGTGGGGAAGAGCGAGGGAACCTGGAAGGTCTGCACCAGACCACGCCGGGACCGGATGTCCGGCCGCATTTTTGTGATGTCGCTCTTGTCGAGCAGGACCTTGCCCTCGTCGGGCTGCTCGACCCCGGTCAGCAGGCTGAACAGCGTCGACTTCCCGGCACCGTTTGGGCCGATGAGGCCGGTGATCACGCCCTGGGGGGCGACGAGGTCGACGTGGTCGACCGCGGTCAGACCGCCGTAGCGGCGGACCAGGCCAACGGCCTGTAGCACGTGCCGACTCATACCCGACCTCCGTCCCGCAGGGAGGTCGCCGCCGCGGGTCCTGACCCCCCTGCTCGTGGCCCACGTGACCTGGTGAGGTGGAGTAGACGTCGGCGGGCAGGCCGCCGCGCTCGCCGCGGGG
>NZ_CDWWXB010000240.1:3821-4658 GCF_977971855.1 Frankia sp. CoWAU3
CGCTGTCGGCGCCGAAGACGACCACGGCGGTGAACCACAGCAGGCTCTGCAACGGTGCGAAGTCGTCGGCGGAGAACGAGTAGCTGCTGTGCACCAGCAGCGCACCACCCAGCCCGGCGACGACGGAGGAGACGGTGAAGGCCAGCAGCTTGAGGTTGCGGACGTCAACCCCGACCGCCGCCGCACCCTCCGCATGGTCACGCACGGCGAGTAGCGCCCGACCGAGCCGACCGCGATGCAGATTACCCACGAAGAACAGGCCGAGGCCCAGGCAGACCAGTTCAAGGACGTAGAACGCCTCGTCGGGCAGCTCCCAGCCGAAGAACGTCAGCGGGTCGAGGTAGAGGCCGGTCGCGAAGGTGGGCTGCTCGAAGACGAAACGGCTGACCACGGCGCCGACCGCGAAGGTGGTCAGCGCCAGGGTGAGGCCGCGGCGGCGGATCGCCGGGTAGTCGGTGATCAGACCGATCGGGGCGACGAGCAGGGCGCCGATGAACATCGACGCGACGCCCGGCAGCTTCGGCAGTCCGAACAGATCACCGTTGGCGATCTTGAGTGACAGCAGCGCCCCGAGGCCCGCGTAGCCGGCCGAGCCCAGGGAGAGCTGGCCGCTGTAGCCGGTGACGATGACCATCGACAGGAAGATGAGGGCGAGCGCCGGGACCATGAACGCCGAACGCAGATCGGACGGGGCGAAGGTGAGCGGTGCGAGCAGCAGCGCGGCACCGCCGAGCTTGCCCAGGAAGTCGCGGCGGGCCTTGGTCTGGCTGGCCGGGCCCGACGGCGGTGCGCCGCGGCTGGAGAAGCTGGCAGTGGTCCCGGAGTCGCCGGTGCCGA
>NZ_CDWWXB010000240.1:5092-5951 GCF_977971855.1 Frankia sp. CoWAU3
AGCGCGTCGACACCGATCCGGGTGTCACCGAACAGCTTCACCGACGAGTTCGGGAAGATGCTGGGTGCGTCACTACGCGAGCCCAGACCCCAGATGCCCGCCGTCATCCCGAGGGTGAGGACCAGCACGCCGAGGCTGGCTCGGCCGCCGATGCGCGGCGACGGGCCAGCGGCCGGAAGACCAACCGCTCCAGCAGCAGGCCGATCCCGGGGGACAGCACGGCGAGCGCGATGATGGCGGCCAGCCAGATCGGCAGCCCCCACACGACCACCATCTCGCGGAAGACGTACGCCACCAGCGTGGCGATGCCGCCCTGGGCCAGGTTGAGGACCCCGTTGGTACGGTAGGTGACCAGCAGGCCGATACCGGACAGGGCGGCGATCGCCCCGAGGGAGATCCCCGCCAGTCCCAGGTCGATGCTGGTCACCGGGCACTCCCTGGGCGCCGGTCGCCGCCAGCCGTCCGGTCGTCGCCGTCCGCCGGGTCACATGTGATCACGGAACTGCTCGCCTTCCGCGCCGTGGCATCGTTGGAAACGCAGGCTCTGTCAGGCGTGCTGGCCGGGTGTGGTGGCGTTCGCGGCGGGTGCCTGGCCGCCCCCGGGGTCCGTCACAGCGAAGCGCGAGTTTTGCTGGTGCGTGGCCGTTGTCTGCTGGTACGAGCCTGTCTGCTGGTACCCGCCCTGGGGGCGGGTGGCCGGTTGACCGGCCTCGGGTGCGGCATCCGCAGCGGCCGCCGCGATGATCAGTGAGTGTAGGTCGTCGACCTGGCCGGCGGTGTGGGCCTGGGCGGCCTGAGCGGCGTCGAAGCGGTCGGCCACCAGCAGCGCACTTCCTACCAGGATGAGTGCTAGCGGGAG
>NZ_CDWWXB010000241.1:0-875 GCF_977971855.1 Frankia sp. CoWAU3
CCCGTCGTCGTCTGATCGATGACATCAAGGAGCAGGTTCCCATTTGGAAACACCAGATTTTTGCGGATGGCGCGGCGGAATGGGTAGGCGCCTGCTGATCGGGGCACCCTACGATAGAAATAAGTCATCTTCTTGCCCGTCTCGACGTCGAGGCTCCCATGTGGTTCCTGTTGATCCCCCCCGTCGCCGTGCTCATAACTCTTGCGTGGGTCACCCTACGCAGCCGTCCCGACCGCACCTCCGAAGCCATGATCACGATTGAGGGCTACCGGCGCAGTATGGCCGCGCTGGCCCGACCGATCCCCGCCCAGCACGAGGTTCGTACCGTTACCGCCCTCGACGAACCCGGTCATCCCGGTCATCCCGGGCGGTCCGCCTCGGCCGGGGCGCCGTTGTCCGCGAGACACACGGCGCCGCCGCCCGAGTCCATCTGATCGTTTCCGTCCGGCGGCCGGGGCGTCTCACCGGCCGCCGGACGGCGGTTCAGGACCGAGTGGTCCGTCGAGTCCCTCGACCGTGCTTTCGATCTCGTTCTTTACTCCCCACCTCCCGGCCTTCCGCGCGGCCTTCCGGACTCTGCCCCGGCCTTCCGCCGCGCCTTTCGGGCCACCGAATGCCTTTCGGTGTCGATTACCGCAACCCCGGACCGTCGTGGCGAACCTCGGTTCCCGGGCGCCGGGACGAGGGCCGTGAGCCCTGATACATAGACTGCGAGCATGGTCCGGCGCACCCAGACCCTCGTGGTCGCGTCGGTACTGGCCTTGGTTCTCGTGGTCGCGGGGCTGTGGATGCCGGTACCGTTCGTCACCTTGGCCCCCGGGCCGGTCACCGACACCCTCGGCAGCGTTGACGGGACGTCCTTGATCACCGTGGAC
>NZ_CDWWXB010000241.1:1238-5190 GCF_977971855.1 Frankia sp. CoWAU3
CCGCCCGGTTCGAGTCAGGAGCAGATCCAGCAGGAGAACGCGCAGGCGATGCTCGACTCACAGGACCAGGCGACCGCGGCAGCGCTCGCGCAGCTCGGTATCGCGCCCACCGGCCGTTCGGTCGCGGTCGCCGGGGTCCCCACGGGCTCCCCGGCCACCGGCAAGCTGATGCCGGGCGATGTGATCGTGCAGGTCGGTGGGGTGGCCGTGGCCAACCAGGGGGAGCTGCGCCGGCAGATCGGGAAGGTGGCTCCGGGCCATCCTGTGACGGTCACCTATCGGCGCGACGGAAAGACGGCCACGGCCACCGTCACGACCCGGGCCGCCACCGACGACCCCGCTCGTGCCATGATCGGTGTCACCACGACGGAGAAGCGGACCTACCCTTTCACGGTTCGTATCCGCATCTCCGATGTCGGCGGGCCGAGTGCCGGGCTGATGTTCGCGATGGGCATCGTGGACCTTCTCACCCCCGGCGCGTTGACCGGAGGAAAGATCATCGCTGGCACCGGGACGATCACCTCCGCCGGTGAGGTGGGACCGATCGGCGGTATCCAGCAGAAGATCCTCGGGGCCAGGGCGTCCGGGGCATCGATCTTCCTGGTCCCCGCGGGGAACTGCGGTGACGCCCGCGCGATCGACTCCGGCGGTCCGCGCCTGGTGAAGGTGGAATCGCTGGCGGGCGCGCTGAAGGCCGTCGAGGCCCTCCGGGCGAATCCGGCCGCGGCGGTGCCCTCCTGCTGAGCGCGCCCCCAAGCGCGCCCCATCCGCGTGCCCGGTGGCGCTGTTGTGCCCGGTGGCGCTGTTGTGCCCGGTGGCGCTGTTGTGCCCGGTGGCGCCGGAAGAGGGCGGGCGGCTGCCGTGCGCCGCCGCCCGCCGGGTCGACTCACTGGAAGGTCGCGAGCAGCCCGTCGACGAGGTTGTCGGCCAGATCCGGATCGATGACGAGTTCGTCGTCCCCGCGGACTCGCAGGCAGGACGCGTGCAGCCCGCTGCGGGTGACCCCGACGGCGAGGCGGACGTCCTGGCGTTCGGGATGGTTCGCCGCCCAGTACTCGATCTCGTGATCGGAGTACGGAGCCTCCTCCTCCGCGCTGGGCGGCAGGACGACAAGCTCGGTGACCAGCACGCATCCGAGCACCTCCGGCGGCCATCCGATCCCCGCCAGCACCTCGTCGAGCCGCCCCACCGGCAGCGGTTCCTGCTCGACCGGGGTCAGCGACCCAGGCGGGGAGTCGCCGATGTGGGGGGCCAGCGCGGGTTCTCGCGCCAGCAGGTCGGCGGTGTCGGCCAGCGCGTAGACCTGGCTGGGCTGATCCCACCCGGAATCGGCGACGTGCCGCTCGACCTCAAGTACGACGGAGGTCAACTCCGTGATGTTCGGGCTGTTCACCGACCCATCCTCTCCGATCTCCCCCAGAGCCCCTGGCGTAGGTTGCCGTACTAGGGCGGTACGCGTCCCGAATCACCGAATCACCGACGCACGGAGGAACCTGTGGCAACCACCAGTCGCCGCCCGGTGCTGACCCGCACCAGGGTGCTCGTGCCGGTGCTGCTTGTCATCGTCCTCGCGATCACGATCATCGCCATCTTCGCCCGGCTATACACTGACCTGCTGTTCTACCGCTCGATCGACTTCAGCAGGGTGTTCACCACTGTCCTCTACACCCGGATTTTGCTGTTCGTCCTTTTCGGCGTGGTAATGGCGATCATCGTCGGGACCAACATCGTACTTGCGTACCGGCTACGGCCGCCGCTTCGGCCGTTGTCGACCGAGCAGCAGAACCTGGAACGCTACCGGTCGGTGATCGAGCCGTATATGCTGCTGATCTTGCTCGCGGTCACGACGCTGTTCGGCCTGGCTGCGGGTCTGTCCGCCGCCGGCCAGTGGCGGACGTGGCTGCTGTGGGTGAACGGCGAGTCTTTCGGGACCCCTGATCTGCAGTTTCACCGGGATATCAGCTATTACGCGTTCAGCTATCCCTTCCAGCGGTTCCTGCTCGGCTTCCTGCTGAGCGCGGTGCTGCTGTCGTTGCTCGTCACCCTGCTGACCCACTACCTGTTCGGCGGAATCCGGATGCAGACCACGGGGGAACGGGTGACCCCGGCGGCGAAGGCGCACATCTCGGTGCTACTCGGGCTGCTCGCCCTGCTTAAGGCGTGGGCGTACTACCTCGACCGGTTCGGCTCGGTGTTCTCCTCGCGCGGGGTGGGGACCGGTGCGTCCTACACCGATGTGCACGCCGTGCTGCCGGCGAAGCTGATCCTGCTGTTCATCTCGCTGGCCTGCGCGGTGCTGTTCATCTACAACATCTTCCAGCGGGGCTGGACGCTGCCGCTGCTCGGCGCGGGCATCCTTGTCCTGTCCTCGGTGGTGATCGGCGGGATCTACCCGGCGATCGTCCAGCAGTTCCAGGTCCGGCCGAACGAGGCGACCCGCGAGGAGCCCTACATCGCGCGCAACATCGCGGCGACCCGGGCCGCCTACGGCATCCAGGACGTCGAGCCGCAGGATTATGCCGCCAGCACCGACGTCACCGCCCAGCAGGTCGCCGCCGACACCGGCACGGTCCCCAACATCCGTCTACTCGACCCCAGCAAACTCTCCCGGACGTTCCAGCAGCTCCAGCAGTTCCGCGGCTACTATGGTTTCCCGCCGACGCTCGACGTCGACCGGTACACCGTCACAGGGGCGGACAAGAAGTCGACGACCCAGGACTACGTGGTATCGGTGCGGGAGCTGAACCAGGCCGGGCTGGGAACGCAGCAGCGCAACTGGATCAACGAGCACCTGACCTATACCCACGGCAAGGGATTTGTCGCGGCGCCGTCGAACACCGTCGACGTGGGGCGCCCCGACTTCGATCACGGCGTGAGCGGTTTCCCGCAGGACGGTACCTTCGGTATCAAGGAGAACCGGGTCTACTTCGGGGAGATGTCGCCGTCGTATTCCATCGTCGGCACCAGGCAGATGGAGATCGATGGGCCGGGGCCGGGAGAAACCCAGGTCACCACGACCTACCAGGGCGACGGTGGGGTCTCGATCGGCTCGACCTTCCGTCGGGCGCTGTTCGCGCTGCGGTTCGGGGAGAAGAACATCCTGCTCTCCGGTGACATCACGAAGAACTCCCGGATCCTGGACGAGCGAAACCCGCGGGACCGGGTGAGCAAGGCAGCGCCCTGGCTCACCCTCGACGGAGACCCGTACCCGGCGATCGTCAATGGCCGGGTGACCTGGATTCTCGATGGTTACACAACCTCCGACGGCTATCCCTACTCCGCCCGGCGCACCCTGGGTGACGTGACCGCCGACTCGGTGACCACCCAGAGTGGCAACCGCACCCGGCAGGCCTCGAACCAGGTCAACTACATCCGTAACTCGGTGAAGGCGACAGTGGACGCCTACAACGGCACCGTCACCCTCTACGCCTGGGACGAGTCCGACCCGGTGCTACGGACCTGGATGAAGGCGTTCCCGGACACGGTGAAGCCGAAGAGTGACATCCCGCCGTCCCTCCGAGCACACTTGCGTTATCCGGAGGACCTGTTCAAGGTCCAGCGCGATCTGATCGGGCAGTACCACATCTCCAACCCGCGGGACTTCTACTCCCAGGAGGACTTCTGGGATGTGTCCGACTCGCCGGATGGAAGCGGGCAACCCCAGCCGCCGTTCTACGTCTACAGCCAGCTTCCCGGGCGCAAAGACCCGTCCTACAACCTCACCTCGCCGTTGATCTCCGCCCGGTCCTCGAAGCTCGCGGCGTACATGGCGGTGTCCAGTGACCCCGCCAACTACGGCCGGTTCACCCTGCTCAAACTGCCGGCGGGGAACACGATCAACGGTCCGGTCCAGGTGCAGAACGCCATCGAGGGCAACGGCGACGTGGCCAAACAGTTGTCACTATGGCGCAGCGGGGGAGCGACCACGATCGAGGGCAACCTGCTGACCCTG
>NZ_CDWWXB010000242.1:0-2566 GCF_977971855.1 Frankia sp. CoWAU3
ACAGAGTGACACCCGAAGGTTAAACGACAAGCTAAGAGCGCGTCTGGGAACTGGGCGGCTGGTGGGCGAATCTTGATCGAAAATGGGTGGGCTCCCGGTAGGACTGGTGGTTCTCACGCCAACCCGGTCCGCCAGGAGCCCGTGCACCAGTGTCCCCGACCTGCCTGTGTCCGCTATGCCCGGCCCACGCCGAGGCGACCCCTGTCACAACCGAGCCGTGTCCGTTCTACCCATCGTCATCGACGACCGATGCCCGGTGGGCGCTCATCGAGCCGCTGCTGCCGCTACCAGGCAGCGCCACCGGCAAGGGTGGTCGGCCGGAGAAGTGGCCGCGCCGGACCGTCCTCGACACGATCTTCTATCTGGTCCGCGGCGGGATCGCCTGGGCGCAACTCCCGCACGACTTCCCACCCGCCAAGACCATCTACGACATCTAGCGGCGGTGGGCGACGGCAGGCGTGTGGCAGCGGGTGCACGACTGCCTGCGTGACGCGCTTCGCGTGCACACTGGGCGCGACCCGCCACCGACCGCCGCGATCATGGACTCACAGACCGTGCGCGCCGCCGACACGGTGCCCTCCTCGACCGCCGGCTACGACCCCGCCAAGAAGACCAAAGGCCGCAAACGGCACATCGCCACAGACTCCAACGGCCTGCTCCTCGCCGTCGTCGTGACGGCCGCGAGCATCCAGGACCGGGACGGCGCGCACCGCGCGCTCGCCGCCCTGCGCGATGGTTTCGGCACGGTCCGCCACGTCTGGGCCGACGGCGGCTACGCCCGACGGCTCGTGACCTGGGCGGCCATGACCCTCAACCTCACCGTCCAGATCGTCAAGCGGACGGACAACGTCGCCGGGTTCGTGGTCCTGCCACGTCGCTGGGTCGTCGAACGGACCTACGGCTGGATCAACAAGCACCGCCGGTGCGTGCGTGACTACGAGACCCTGCCCGAGAGCCACGAGGCGATGGTCTACATCGCCATGATCATGGTCATGTCCCATCGCCTCGGACGCACCGGTGACTGGTGACCCGAGTTTTCAGACGCGCTCTTAACGGCGAACTTAACCGCCGTAGGCTCATATGATGCTGGCTATGGTCGGTGACAGGGCCTCGCATGCCACGCCGTTGTCGGTGGCGCGGTCGCTGCGTCTGCTCGGCGAGCATGTGTTGACCTGGCGGAAGCTGAACCGGCTGACCGCAGCCCAGGTCGCCCAGCGAGCCGGGATCTCCCGGGACACGCTGCGCGCCATCGAGCAGGGCAAGGGCACCGCGAGCACCGAGAACCTGTTCAGGGTGCTACGCACCATCGGGATCATGGATGCCGTCGTCAGGGCCACCGACCCGTACGAGACCGACGTCGGCCGGCTGCGCATGGACGAGATCCTCCCCAAGCGAGTACGGCGCTGATGGCCGGACGGGATCCTGTCGAGGTCACCGTCGAGATCGACGGGCAGGAGACCGCCGCAGGGACGTTGTGGCTTCACAACCGCGGCGGACAGAGCGCCACGTTCCGATATGCCGACGCCTACCTGACCAACCCGGCCGGATACGACCTCGACCCGGCGCTGGCCAGAGCCGCCGGCGTCTTCCACACGCCGGCGGGGTCGGCCATCTTCAACGCGTTCGCCGACAGCGCCCCCGACCGATGGGGTGAGAACCTCATGAGGCGTGAGGAGCGCGAGCGCGCCCGCGCCGCCGAGACCACACCTCGCACTCTCGGTAAGGCCGACTTCCTTCTCGGCGTCCGCGACGACACCCGCCAGGGAGATGTCAGGTTCCGCCAGCCGGCGACCGCCACCTACTATTCGACGCACCGGCACGCGGTCCCACGGCTGATCGACCTGGCCCGGCTCATGCGAGCAGCCGACCGCGTCCGCGCGGAGGGCGGCTTCGACCACGACCTCGCGGACCTCATCGACGCAGGTAGCTCGCTCGGCGGCGCGCGCCCCAAGGCAGCGGTGCGGGACGTGTCCGGGCGGCTCTCGATCGCCAAGTTCCCACGTTCGGACAGTGACGAATGGGACGTGGCCGGTTGGGAGGAGATCCAACTGAGACTCGCTCGCAGAGCGGGGCTTACCGTGGCGGAGTCGGAACTGCTGACCGTCACCGGCCGGCACGTACTACTCCTGAGCCGCTTCGACCGCATCGGCGCGCGGCGCCTGGGGTTCGCAAGCGCCCTGACAATGCTCGAGGCCTCCGACGGGGACCTCCGCAGCTACCTCGAGATCGCCGAGGTGATCGAACGCTACTCGCCGAGAGCTGACGCCGACCTGCGTGAGCTCTACCGGCGGATCCTGTTCTCCATCCTGACCGGGAACACCGACGACCACCTGCGCAATCACGCGTTCCTGCGCGAGCGAGACGGCTGGGCGCTCTCTCCTGCCTACGACCTCAACCCCAATCCGGACAACCCGGCCCGGCTGAGCACGGCCGTCGATCTCGACAACACCGACGCAAGCATCGACCTCGCGCTGTCGGTGGGCAACTACTTCCGCTTGTCGCCGCCGAGGGCCCGCGACCTCGTCAGGGAGGTGGAGACCGCCACGGCGGGCTGGCGGCAGGCCGC
>NZ_CDWWXB010000242.1:2849-5105 GCF_977971855.1 Frankia sp. CoWAU3
GCGGCCTACGAGAGCGAACAACGACGGATCGCCCGTGCTCTCAGGGTCCCTTGAGATTGGCTCCGGTATCGGGCGTCACCCGGCCCCGTCCGGCCTATCGGTCAATCCTCGGACATGCCGGCGCCGCGCCACCAGACACGATCAGCTCATCGCCTTGCTCACCATCGTCCGTGACACATTCATAACGATGTCATAGACGCTGGCGGGGAGCCTGAGCGCAGCCTTCCCGCTACCCACGCGTGGCGGCCACGGGACGCGAGCGCCGGACACCGTAGAGCTACGGTGTCCGGCGCCGCAGCGGCCGGAGAACCCGGGCGGTCATTGCCGATTGGAACCCGTGCCGGACGCCCTCGCCAACCCCGCTACATGTTTCTCCTAGCGGTTCGCCGTATTTCAGTGGCGTTCCGTCCAGGTCCTCTCGTCAGCTCAGTCCCAGTCCCAATCCCAATCCCAATCGTCCTTGTGGCGCCGGTCCTTACCGTCCTTACCGTCCTTGCCGTCCCACCGGTCCTTACCGTTCCAGCCGTCCCACCGGTCCTTACCGTTCCAGCCGTCCCACCGGTCCTTACCGTTCCAGCCGTCCCACCGGTCCTTACCGTTCCAGCCGTCCCACCGGTCCTTACCCCAATGATCCTTGGCGATCTTTTCATCCACCGGGCCACCGAGATAGCTCGACGCCAGCGCGCTCGTAGCCGCCGGCCCCACGGTGACGAACACTGCCGCCACCGTAGACACCGCGACAACCGCGGCTTTCCGCCTCACGGACTTGTCCACGCTTCCTCCAGAACCGAGAGAGAGTGAATCGCTACTATCGGCAACAGAGACTAGCGTGCTCGACGAGGTCCGCAAACGGATCATCGACCGACTTTGACGATCAGCCAGCTACGGAGCGTGGCCTTAGCGGGATGAAGAGGAGATTCCAACTCCTACTACACCCGCTGGAAAGGGAGATGCGGAATGTTGAGGTTCGCGGTTCACGGACTCCCACCACACATGGTAATTGCCGGGTGGGTGGTAGGCGGTCATGCCCTTCGGCATGAATCGGTCCAATTCTGACAACGGCGCCTCGTCCGGAGTGATATACGTCAGCTGCCGGGTCGCAGGAGGAGATGGCGCGGTCCGCCTCCTGACGGATCCACCCGGCCCAGGCGAGCGCTGCTGCGTGTTCGGATGCCTCCGGCGTGTCGCCGGCATCCGTCGAGGGCAGGCCACGCTTCCGCCGCAGCCAGAAGTGATCAAGGTGGTCCATCGACTACAAAATGGCCTGGGAGGCAGGATACAGCTGCTTCAGCAGTTTGCCGAACTCCCCCGATGTGTTCCATCTGTCGAGCACGATTCCGAGCTGCGCGGCAAGGTCGCCTCGCCTGCCGTCCGCTGGATCTGGGAGGACTTCCTGTATGATCGCCTCGGCATGTTTTTCGAAGGTCATGTCGTCGTCCACAGCGTGTTCCCACTTCCGCGGCCTCCGCAATCGGCTCTCCGCCTTTGGACTGATCACCGAGAGGAGATAGTCCAGCACGGGCATCGCCCGGCCTGTTGCCTCGATATCCGCATCGCCGCGAGCCAGGTGCCAGACCGCCGCCGAGTCCGCGGCAGAGAACACCTGAGCGAGACCACGCCGTCTCTCCAGCTCGCGTTGGTACTCGTCGGAGACGACGGGAACCGGGGTCATCGCCATCGTAGGGACTACCACCGGCGACGGAGGAGCCTTCTCCGTATCCAGAATCCTGCGCACCGGCCACGCCTGGACGACTGTCACTCCTGTCAGAGCGAGCGCAAGAACTACCCAGATCAACAACGGCCCGCCCGCGATCCACCCCAGAAGAAGCGGCGTGGCGAGGAGACCGAAAAGGTTCATGACGAAGAAGACCCACTGACTCCTGGTCATCGTTGTTCCTCTCGTCCTGCGGCGGGCGACGGCTGGGTGTCACCTGGCGAGGAGGGCGGACGCAAGCCGACATCCTCCCCGAAGAGCTCCTTATCGATCCGGTCGAGGAGATAGGTGCGAACTGCGGCCTGGTCGGGCGCCGTCGAATCCCCCAGCGGCCGATCCACCCAACGGCCGAGGATCGCCCGCAGCGATGAAAGCAGATCAAAACGGTCACGCAGCGCGTCGACGAGCAAGTCCGGTAAAATCGTCGGCCCCCGCCCAACACCCTGCACCACGTCATCCAGCCAGAGATGGACCAGCCCGATCGTTTCCTTCGAGGGCGGCGCATCGGCCTCCAGCACAAGGATCCGGCGGAATCAAGAGGT
>NZ_CDWWXB010000243.1:0-4780 GCF_977971855.1 Frankia sp. CoWAU3
ATCTAGGAAACTCCCGCTAGCACCGGTATCTGGAGCTAGCCGGGCGGGCCGTGCCCGGGACGGCGCTCGTCCTGGGCACGGCCCGCCTCGTCACCGACATCTCCGCCCCGGCCGAGAGGGTTAGGGCGCCGGGGTCGGGGTGGTGGGCGACAGTGACATGGTGCCCGCGCCGGGGATCGGGGAGGCGGCCGCGCCCGGATCCACCAGGGGGCCGTCCGCCGTCACGTTCAGGGTGCCGCCCGCCGCGCCGGACTCCGGCGCGGTCGGTGAGTCCCAGGTGGCCCCGGCGGCGTCCGGGTTCGCATGCTTGGTGACGAAATCCTTGATTACGTCCGCGGAGACCGTCGAGCAGCGCTGGGTGCGGTCCCAGGCGGTCAGGACGAAGTGCTTGTTGTCGACGAAGGTGCTCCGGGGCCAGGGCACACCGATGAACCGCGGCCCGGCGTCCGCGGCGAGCTTGCGCAGCTTGTCGACCTGATCCGTCGGCAGGCTCTTGTCGTACCAGCCGATCACGAAGCCGTGTTCGAGGTTGTGTACGGCCCGTTCCACCGAGATGCCCGAGTTCGGGTTGTAGAAGGGAATGCCGTCGGGCAGGGGATCGGGGTTGTGGTTACCCGAGGATGGCGGTGACGCCTCGTACGTGACCGCCGTGCTGACGTGCGTCGAGCCGCGGAACGGGTCGTTCGCCGTGCCGGTGCACCCGGCCGCGGTGGCGGCAGCCGAGGCCGGCGCGACGTAGCCGACCTTGCGGGCCTCGTTCTTCGATCTGCTGTCCGCGACGCTGTAGATGATGATGCCGACGAGGAGCGCGACGGCGACGAGCCCCGACGTCCCGTAGATGAGCAGCGCGCGGCGGCGTTCCCTGCGCTTCTGTTCACGGCGCAACTGCTCGAGCCGGGTGTTGCGTTCGACGCTCTTCTTACCCACGGCAACTGATCCTACGAAGTGTTGCACCACGTCGTCCGGGCAGGATGGATCCGACCCGCCGAACACCACCGGACACGCCCTGTTCCGCCACGCCGCACCGTGACCGTGGCGTCCCGGATCATCCCGGAGCCGGGCCACCCGGGATCGGTCGGCCACGAGGTCAGCGGTGGAGGACGAACGCCGCGGTATCGCGGTCCGGTCGGGCGGGTGCGGGCGCGGCGGCGTGCCCGACCCCGACCGCGCCCATCGGTGTCCAATCGGCCGGCAGGTCGAGCACCCGGGTGACCACCTCCGGGCAGAACAGCGTCGACGACACCCAGCACGACCCCAGACCCTCCGTGGCCAGGGCGACGAGCAGGTTCTGCACCCCGGCCCCGACGGAGACGGTGAACATCCGCTCCTCGGCGGCGGCGCGGCGGGCGTCCGGATAGGGATGTGCGCCGTCGAGGAGCATGATCGGAACGATCAGCAGCGGGGCACGCCGCAGCACCTCGCCGCGCCGAAGCCGACGCTCGACGGCCGCCTCGTCGAACCCGTCGCGTCGTAGATCGTCCGCCCAGGCTTCGGCCATCGCGTCGAGCAGCGCGGCGTGCCGCTCGGTCACGATCACGAAACGCCATGGTGTGGTGTGGTGCGGGGCCGGGGCGGTGAGTGCCGCCGCGATCGCCCGGTCGACCGCGGCCGGGTCGACCGGGCTGTCGGAGAAGTCCCGCACGGTGCGCCGGTCGCGCAGCGCCGCCCGGCGCGCCTCGAGGGTGCCGAGGCGGAACATGTCATCACCAGCGGGACGCAGCAGCGCCCGCCCGCCGGCGCCGTCGTCGGGCGGCCGGCCGTAGCCGCGGACGACTGCCACCGGTGTGGCGCCCAGCTTGCCCTTGACGAGGTCGGCGGCCGCGGCGAGCTCGTCGGCCTCGGCCACCTCGGTCATCCCCAGCTCGTTGCCGTAGCCGTCGAGGTCGCCGACGTGGCTGCGCAGCGCCGCCATGCCGGCCACCCCGATGGCCATGTCGGTCAGGCCGCGCCGCCACGGCCGTCCGGCGGTATCGGTGACGATGACGGCGACATCCACGCCGAGCACGGTGGCCAGGCCCGACCGCAGCCGCCTGGCGCTGGCGTCCGGATCCACCGGGAGCAGGGCGAGGGAGTCCTTGGCGATGTTCGACGCGTCGACCCCCGCGCTGGCGAGGACGAAACCGTGGTGCGTCTCGACGATCCGGGTCGGGCCGCGCCGGGCGACCTCGCGTACCGATTCACTGTCGATCATGGCCTGTCTGGCTTCCTCGCGGTCGCCGGACACCGTGACGAGCCGTCCCTCGGCCTTCGAAACAATCTTTGAGGTGACCACGACGACATCGCCGTCGGCGAGTGTCGGGCCGTGCGTCCGGACGGCCGAGGCCACCAGGACGGCGAGATCGTCGCCGGAACGGACCTCGCCGATGCCGGTGAGCGGGAACACGCGCAGCGCCCGTTCCGCGCTGCGCTCAGGCACCGGCGAGCTCCAGAGCCGCCCGGACGATCGCCACCGTGGCCTTCAGATCGGTCATCAACAGGGGTGTCGCGGCCACGGTCGCGCCGGGAACGGTCGCGCCGGCGTCGGCGGTGTCGACGAGCCAGCCGTCGAGCAGTCCGTCCGCCGTCCCGTCTCCCGGGCGCGGGGCCGTCCCGTGCCCGGTCGCGGCGGGTGCGGTGGCGGGTGCGGTGGCCGGCCCGGCGGTGCGCCCCCGGCCGCCGTAATGCACGCCTACCGCCTGGGCGGAGGTCTCGACGCCGATGGCGGCCAGGCAGGCGTCCGCCATCCCGCGCACGGCTGAGCCGCCGATGATCGGCGACACCCCGACCACCGGCGCCGCGGTTTCGTGCACGGCCGAGCGGATCCCGGGAACGGCGAGGATGGTGCCGATCGAGACGACCGGATTCGACGGGGGGAGCAGTACGACGTCCGCGTCGGCGATGGCGGCCAGGACGCCGGGCGCGGGCCTGGCCTTTTCCGCGTTTACCGGGATGATCGCCTGTGCCGGCACGGCGGCACGCAGCCGCAGCCACCATTCCTGGAAGTGCACCGCGCGCTGGCCGTCGGCGTCCGAGATCACCACGTGGGTCTCGACCCGCTCGTCCGACATCGGCAGCAGCCGTACCCCCGGCTTCCACCGCTCACACAGTGCCCGGACCACGTCCGAGAGGGAGTAGCCGGCGTCGAGCATCCGGGTGCGCACCAGGTGGGTTGCGAGGTCGCGGTCGCCGAGTCCGAACCAGGCCGGCCCGACGCCGTAGGCGGCGAGTTCCTCGGCCACGACGAACGACTCGCCCTCGCGCCCCCAGCCCCGTTCGGCCGAGATCCCGCCTCCCAGAGTATACATGACGGTGTCGAGATCGGGGCAGATGCGCAGTCCGTGCAACGTGATGTCGTCGCCGGTGTTGCCGATTACCGTCACGTCGGCCTCCGGCAGTGCCGCGAGCACGCCGCGCAGGAACCGGGCGCCACCGATCCCGCCAGCCAGGGCTGTAACTCTCACACCGACCAATCCTGGCACCGCGTCCCGACGGATGGGGCACCGGTGGGCGGTGGTGGATCTCCCGGCCGGGGTGATAGCGGCCACCGCCGGGCCGCGGACGGATTTCTCCGGACCGGGGCGGGCGCGCCGGTCGTGTTCCTGACCGAGCCTCGGTCGGGGTTCCTAACCGAGCCTCGGTCGGGCGAACAACGGCGTCATCCATCCGTGGAACTCCGGCTTTGCCGGTATCGGCGTGTCCGTGCAGAAGGCCGAGAGCAGAAAGTGCACGAGATGGCTGGTCGGCCGGGAGGGCGCAGGGTTGGCGAGCCCGCCCTCGATGGTGGCGACCACCGCGTCCGCCGCGAGCTCCCGATCGGGTTCGGGCACGAAGTCGTGCACCGCGGCGAGCGCGAGCCCGTGCAGCCAGTCGTGCAGCCGCTCGTGGTACTCCATGACCGGCGCGGCGTGCGGGGCGCGTTCGGCGACACAGGGATGCAGCGTGCGGCGCCGCTCGACCGAGTCCAGAGCAAGGAAGAGCTTCGCCGCCGGGTCTCCGGGCAACGCTGCGATCCGGTCGACCTCAACGTCAAGCAGGCGGTTCAGCACCGCCGCGAAGGCGTGGTCCTTCGACCGGAAATACCAGTAGACGGAGCCCGGTTCGATGCCGGCGGAACGGGCGATCTCCGCGATGGACGTCCCGGCGAACCCGCGGGCCAGGAACTGCTCCTCGGCGACGGTGAGCAACGCATCGATCCGTTCCTCGCGGGGAACCTCCTGGCGGTTGCGTGGCACCTGATCAGCGTAACGACTCCCATGGTGGGGCAGGAGAAAATCGATGCCCAGTAGCGGTAGCCCCCGTGCGGTACGCCGGCGCCCGGCGGCGCCGTCCCGGCGCCGGCATGATCGGAATCGTGTCCCGGTGTCGGTGGGTGCACTCCGGCCGGGCTCGGGTAGCGGGGTCCGGTGGATGTCTCGGGCGGATGTGTCCTGCTTACCGCCTTTCTCTTGATTCCGATTAGCGAGAGCTGTGAGAGTGAATCTCAGCTCTCTACGTTGCTGGAAGGACCGTCATGTCCGATATCAGGACCACCAAGAGCCTCGAAGCCCTGTCTGGCTCCCTTAATCGCGCGCTTGCGGGGGCCCGCGCCCCCCAGGTCGTGGCCGCCCGCCGGGCCCAGATGCGACAGCCCACCGGTACGACGCCGGCCGGGTCCGACGTCAGGGCCGCGCAGAGATCACGCTACGTTGTGATCGGTGATGTTTTGTAGACGTGCTGTGGGGTGACTCGGGGCGCCCTGGGCGACACAGCGCGAGCGAAGCGTCTCTTTCCCCATGCGTACCCGGCACGGGCCGCGCAAACC
>NZ_CDWWXB010000244.1:0-698 GCF_977971855.1 Frankia sp. CoWAU3
ATTGCGGGATCGACCCGGGGTAGCGGTCCCCGACGCTCTCGGCGGCGCTCGCCACACTCGCCACACTCGGCCCGGCGGCGCGCGATCTGGCCGCTCTGGTGGGCGTCCACCTGCTCGCCGATTGTAACTCCAAGTAATCAACTGCGCCGCTCGGCGCCCGTCAAGCCGGGAAGCGCGACGGGCGAGGGCGACGGACTACGGGTCAGATGAGACGGTCAGGGGCACGCGAGCCTGGCGACCCGCCCGTGGCTCCACGGGTTCTCTCCCGGACGAGCACGGCTGCCGGGAGGAACGCGGACTTCGGCCGAGAGCCGGCCGGAGCGAGGAAGGAGGAGCTGGTGGGACAGATCGAGGTCGTCGTCAGGCGGGTCGTGCCGGGCACCCCCGAGCAGGTTGTCGCGAAGCTCGCGGACTACCAGGGCGCCCGCGCCCGAGCCTGGCCAGAGAACGTCTCCGAGTACCGGGTGTTGGCGGGGGGCCACGGTGCCGGGACCCGCATCGCCTATCGGCTCCAGGCAACCCGCAAGCGGGTGCGTCAGATCGACGCGACCGTCTCCGTCCCCGATGCGAGCACTCTCGTCGAGGCGGACCAGAACTCCTCGCTGTGCACCCGCTGGCACATCGTCCCCGGCTCCGGGCCGGACCAGAGCCTGGTCACGGCGACGACGACCTGGGACGGTGCGGGCGGTGTCGGCGGC
>NZ_CDWWXB010000244.1:1058-5061 GCF_977971855.1 Frankia sp. CoWAU3
TCCGGCCAACCGGTCGTACAGCCGGCCGCCGTCGCGGACCTCGCAGATCAGGCAGGCGTCGTCCGTCCAGAGGCGGACCGCTCCATGGCCCCCGCCGTGGTGCACGCTGTTCGTGGCGACCTCGTGCACGGCCAGCTCGAACTCGCCGGTCCGCTCGGCGCCCAGGCCCCAGGCCAGGGCGACCCGGATCACCTCGGCGCGGACGTGCCCCAAGTCGCGCGGGCCGAAGGCGAACTCGACGCGGGGAACGCCGAGGTCCGGCAGGGCCTCGGCCAGCGGGTCGGGGCCCGGACCCGCGACGGCGGGCCCGGGCGGTCGATACCGGGAACTGATCCGGCCCAGCCCGCCCTCCACCACCGCGGGATGGGTGCGCCAGATCTCGTCAACGAGCGCCGGGCCGATCCGGCCCACGTCATAGAGGCACCGCAACCGCCACGCCGGCGGCGCGGCGAACGCCTCGTTGAGCAACGCCTCGTGCAGCATGGATTCCCGCAGCTCCGGGCCGGGCCGGGCCAGCCATGTCGGCTCGCCGATCCCCCGTACCAGCCGACCGCGCTCGACACCGAGATCCAGAAAATCCTGCCAGGCCGGAATAATCCGGGCCGGGTTACGACCAAGCTCGGCCATATCGAGAAAAGAGACACGCTGCGCGGCCCGACCGAGGGCGGCGCGTAACTGGCGTATCCGCGGCTGTGTCACGGCTACCAGGACGGCCTCGTCGACCGCGAGTCCGGCGAGCACGAAATCGCGCGTTGCGTTGAGGAAACCGGCGTCGCCCTGATACAGGAAAGCCTCGTGCCGAATCCCGTCGGCCCCACTTCCACCGGCGACCGGGCCACAGATGTAGCCCAGGGTGCTCCTGTGGCTCACTTCACACCCCGGCGCGGCAAAACGCTGGTCGCCCCCGTGGGAACCCACCCGCCCACTCACCGCGACCTCGGCGGCAGAATGCCGAGAATACACGCGGCCCGCGCCGGCAGCCCCGTCCCCAGTGTGCACGGGCACATCGTAGGTCATGCCGAACCAATGGGATATACCCCGCAACGCAATCAGACCGCCCAGCTCGTCAGAGCTGGTAGCGGAAACGACCCGACCAGCCCGGAACCGGTTCTCCGGCCGGGCGGACCACGCCGGGCCGGGCCGGTCGCCGCCGTGACCGCGCCACGCGGGGACGATGCCCGAGACCAGGAGGCCGGCGCCCGAGACCAGGAGGCCGCGGGAACGCGGGAACGCGCACCGGGACCGCCGCCCGCGGGCGGAAAACCTCGTGATCACCCGTAGTCTCGCAGTCAGGGCGTCGGCGCGGGTCTCACCGCGCGGCGCCCGAGCGACGACGCGGCCGGCCCCGGCCCGGCGACCGAAGATCGACGAGAAGGCGGATCAGGGATTGTGACGACGACATCTGTCCCGCAGCGTTCCATCCATCAGCGGATCGCCGAGGAGCTCGGCGTGCGCCAGGGGCAGGTGACGGCGGCGGTCGACCTGCTCGACGGTGGTGCCACCGTGCCCTTCATCGCCCGCTACCGCAAGGAGGCGACCGGCACCCTCGACGACACGCAGCTGCGCACGCTGGAGGAACGGCTACGTTACCTGCGGGAGCTGGAGGATCGGCGCGCCGCGATCCTCGAATCGATCCGGTCGCAGGGCAAGCTGGACGACGCCCTGGCGGCGCAGATCCTCGCCGCCGACTCCAAGGCCCGGTTGGAGGACATCTACCTGCCCTTCAAGCCGAAGCGGCGGACCAGGGCGCAGATCGCCCGGGAGGCCGGCCTCGAACCGCTGGCGGAGAGCCTGTTGGGCGACCCCTCGCTCGACCCGTACGCCACGGCGACGGCCTACGTCGATCCGGAGAAGGGTGTGGCCGAGGCGGGTGCCGCGCTGGAGGGGGCGCGGGCGATCCTCGTCGAACGGTTCGCCGAGGACGCCGACCTGATCGGCACGCTGCGCGAGCGGATGTGGTCGCGTGGCGTCCTGGTATCCCGGGTCCGGGAGGGCAAGGAGGAGGCGGGGGCGAAGTTCTCGGACTACTTCGACTTCTCCGAGCCGTTCACCTCGTTGCCGTCGCACCGCATCCTCGCGGCGTTCCGGGGGGAAAAGGAGGAGATCCTCGACCTGACCCTCGAACCGGACGTGCCGGCGGAGCCGGACGCCGCCCCGCCGCCCGGGCCGACCGACTACGAGACGCGGATCGCCGAGGCGTTCGGGATCTCCGACGCGGGCCGACCGGCGGACCGGTGGCTCCTCGACACGGTCCGCTGGGCCTGGCGCACCCGCATCCTCGTGCACCTCGGCGTCGATCTACGGATGCGGCTGTGGACGGCCGCCGAGGACACCGCCGTGCGGGTGTTCGCGGCGAACCTGCGTGACCTGCTGCTCGCGGCGCCGGCCGGAACCCGGGCGACCATGGGTCTCGACCCGGGGTACCGCACCGGAGTGAAGGTCGCCGTGGTCGACCCGACCGGCAAGGTGGTCGCCACCGACACCATTCATCCGCACGTCCCGGCGCGGCGGTGGGACGAGTCGATCGCCACCCTGGCCCGGCTCGCCCGGGAGCATCGCGTCGACCTGATCTCGATCGGGAACGGGACGGCCTCCCGGGAGACCGACAAGCTCGCCGAGGACCTCATCCGCCGGCACTCGGAGCTGTCGCTGACGAAGGTGACGGTCTCGGAGGCGGGGGCGTCGGTGTACTCGGCGTCCGCCTACGCCGCGGCGGAGCTTCCGGGGCTCGACGTCTCACTGCGCGGGGCCGTGTCGATCGCCCGGCGGCTGCAGGACCCGCTCGCGGAGCTGGTGAAGATCGACCCGAAATCGATCGGGGTTGGGCAGTACCAGCACGACCTGTCCGAGTCCCGGCTGTCGTCGTCCCTGGACGCGGTGGTCGAGGACTGCGTGAACGCGGTGGGGGTGGACGTCAACACCGCGTCCGCCCCGCTGCTGACCCGGGTGTCCGGAATCGGGGCGAGCCTCGCGGAGAGCGTGGTGCGCCACCGCGACACGCACGGGCCGTTCCAGACCAGGGCCGCCCTGAAGGACGTCCCCCGCCTCGGGCCGAAGGCGTTCGAGCAGTGCGCCGGCTTCCTGCGCATCCCCGGCGGGGACGACCCGCTGGACGCCTCCAGCGTGCACCCCGAGTCCTACCCGGTGGTGCGGCGCATCCTCGCGGCGACCGGCGGCGACCTCGGCTCCCTCATCGGCAACGGGGCGGTCCTGCGAGCCCTGAAGCCGAGCGAGTTCGTCGACGACACCTTCGGCCTGCCGACCGTCACCGACATCCTCGCCGAGTTGGAGAAGCCCGGCCGTGACCCGCGGCCAGCCTTCAGGACGGCGGCATTCACCGAAGGGATCGAGACGCTCGCGGACCTGGTCCCCGGCATGACCCTGGAGGGGACCGTCACGAACGTCGCCGCCTTCGGGGCCTTCGTCGACATCGGCGTTCACCAGGACGGCCTGGTGCACGTGTCGGCGATGTCGAAGAACTTCGTCAGCGATCCGCGCGAGGTCGTCAAGCCCGGCGACATCGTGACGGTGAAGGTTCTCGACGTCGACATCCCCCGCAAGCGGATCTCGCTGACACTGCGGCTGGACGACGAGGCCGGTGCCGGGGGCCCGGGCCGCCGGGACGGCGAGGGTGACCGGCGGGGAGCTGCGGGTGCGGGCGCCGGACGCGGCGGAAGCCGTGATCATGATGATCGGCGGAATGGCGGCCGGGGCACCGCGAGTGGCGAACGCGGTGGCGCCGGCGGGCGCAGTGCCGGCGGCAGGAACGGTGCCGGCGGCCGCGGCGGATCCAGCGTGCCGGACGGCGCGATCGCCGAGGCGCTGCGCCGGGCCGGCATCGTCAACGGCGACCAGATCACTCTCGGTGAGTCCGGCCGCAAGCGCGGCTGACCCACTGACCAGGTGACGGGTGGGGCCGGTGGGTCGGGCCGGTGGGAATCACCGGCTCCGGTGCCGCCCACCGACCCCACCCACCTGGCCCCCAGGGGTGCTTCGCGGGTAA
>NZ_CDWWXB010000245.1:0-4700 GCF_977971855.1 Frankia sp. CoWAU3
TCGCCTCGTCGAGGCGTGGCAGGCCGCCGCACTGGAGCAGGCCCTGACCGAGCTGAACATCCCAATGTCCTCGCTCCCTGGACTACTGCCGCCCGAGTGGCGGACAGTGGACCCGACACGGGAGGTGAGACCAACGGACAGGCGACAGCTCTTCGAGGGCGTGGGCGGGCTCACCGCCGCAGCGGTACTCGCAGCCACGTCCGACGTGCGCGACCAGCTCGACGGCGCCCGGCCGCAGGCGTTCACGGTGACCGAGCTGGAGCTCCAGCTCGCCGACCTTCGGCGCGACCGATGGTCGGTCGCGCCCGCCGTGTTGTTCCCGCCCGCGTTCGATGCGTGGCAGCAGGTTGAGGCGATGCTCAACCGCCGGGTGCTCCTGCCTGCCGCGCGCAGGCTGACCCTGATGGCCGGCCATTTCGCGGTCGAGCTCGCCACGGTCGCGCGGTTCGGCGGTGATGACCGGCTCGGCCGCCGTTTCGCCGATATCGGTCAGGAGCATGCCACGGCAGCCCGGGACCCCCTGCTGGCCGGCGACATCGCCGGGCTGCAGTCCTGGATCGCCATGGACGCCGACCACTGGTCAGTGGCTGCGGACCATGCCGCCCACGGTAGGCAGACAGCGCACCCGTCGCAGCATGCGCGCCTTGCCGGCTACGAGGCCGCCGCCGCCGCAGAGGCAGGCGATCATCGGCGGGCGGCCGAAGCGGCGACCGTGATGCGCGCCGGGATGGCTGCGGGCCGCCGCAACCCGAAGCCGTGGAATGACCCCGATGAGGAGCTCTACGTCGCGCTCGTCGCGGCGGCCACGCCGGGAGCCGGCCGGATTGCGATCCACCACGGGGGGCGCGCGGCCGACGCGTTCGTTGCGACCCGGGCCCATCAGGGGGTCGGGCTCGGTCGCCTCGCGGTCGCCCGCGGGCATCTCGATGGCGACCGCCCCGATCCCGAGGCGGCGGCGGCCTCCGCCATCGCCGCGTTGGATGCGGTGGCGGAGGCGCCGAACATGCCGGTGCAGCAGCGTGCCCGTATGCTGCACCAACAGCTCTCCCCATGGCCGTCGGAGCCGCTGGTGCAGGAGCTGGGCCGCCGGGTTGCCGCCGTCTGAGCCCGCGCCGAGTGGTTACAGATCCGGTACGTCTGGTTCCGTCCAGACCGTGCCACGGTTAGCCTCCCCAGCGTGGTCTGGAACAAGCGCGGGAACACCGGCGGCGGCGCCTCGTCCGGCAGCGGGGGCACGAAGCGTGGCGGGTCGGGAAGGACTCCGCTCAACGACGGTGAAAGATCAACAAACCTCAGCTGCCCCCCTTTGCCACAGGTAGTGCCCCCGACGGCACGGCTTCCCGCCCGTTCCGGTGTGGAGCCTGCCGGATCCGCCGGCCGGGGGGCGGACCGGTCCGCATCGTGGCGACATACCGGCCATACCCCCTAACTGGTCGGCGCCCACCGAAGAGGGCATCTAGGTTGGGTCGGGTCAGCACGGAACCTGGGAGGTCTCATGGCGCTACGTCGCGGACTTGCCGTTTCAGTGATGATCGGTACGCTCACCCTGATGGGCGGGATCGCCGGAACAGCCTCCGCTGCCTCATCCACCTCCGGCGCGCCGGCGCTGGGCATCGCCAACGCCGCGGCGGTGGTCCGATCGGCGGGGTACACGCCGATCGTCCTCGGCGGTTATGACCGGAGCAACGATCTCAGCGTGATCGTCGGACTGCTGTCGACATCCGGGGACGGGCATCCGCAGCGGGCGTTCTTCTTCCATCGTGGCCGGCTCATCGGCTACGACTTGCCGCAGCCGAGCGCCACGATCCGCTGGATCTGGTCCACCGACCGGGTCGTCGCCCTCCAGTACGATCTCTACCGGCCAAGCGACCCGATGTGCTGCCCGACAGCGGGTGGTGCGACCGTGCGTTACCAGTGGAACGGTTCATCGGTGGTCCCGCTCGATCCGGTCCCGACCGCGAACGTGTCCGCCGCGAAAAGCCGCCGGTGATCCGCGATCGGTGATCCCCGGTCCATGATCCGCCATGGACCGGGACCGGGGTCGGGGCCGTCGCCGGGTGCGCCGCCGGGGATTCATCGCCCCGCGCCTTCGCTGCCCCGCCCGGACAGGGGCCGGCCAGGGGATGGCTGCGACGCGGGGTCGTCCGGCCCGGCTCAGTGCCCCTCGGCGGCCTCGACGAGTTCGGTGAGCACGCCTCCGAGACCCTTGGGATGGATGAACGCGATCCGGCTGCCGGCGGTGCCGTGCACCGGAGTCTTGTTGACCAGATCGAATCCGGTCATGGTCAGGGCCGCCAGGGCGCTGTCGATGTCGGCGACGCCGTAGGCGATGTGGTGGATGCCCGGCCCCCGCTTGGCCAGGAACTTCCCGATCGGGCTGTCCTCGCGCAGCGGTTCCAGCAGCTGGACGTGGGAGTTCCCGGTCTTGCCGCTGTGGACCAGCAGCATCGCTTCGCGCACCCCTTGGCGCTCGTTCTCCTCCTGGTGCACGACCTTCAGACCGAATGCCTCCTCATAACGGGGGATGGCCTCGGTGAGGGAAGCCACCGCGATCCCGACGTGGTCGATCCTGGTCAGCACAGCCGTCTCCTCGTTCTGCCGGCCCGCGATCGGGGCCTGTCCGCCGATGTCCCACCGCCCCTGGCGCGAAGCGATGGGGTCCGCACTGAGCCTGCCGGTTCACGATCCCGGCGTCGACCGATCGGCCCCCGTGACGTGAGTGGAGTCCGCGGACGTGGGGTGACGTGGGCGACCCGAGCGGGCCCCACTCTGCCCGCTGCCTCGCCAGGGGTCCACGTCGCCGGCGTGGTTGCGGATGCTGTCGTGGGTGGGCGTTGCTCTTCCAGTGTGTTCACGGGGTGGCGGTGTGGAGTTCGGGGCCTCGTCGTGGACTCCGTTCGAGTCTCCGCGGGACAGGCCGTAGAGTCGAGTGTCAACCATTTTAGCCCGAGTCTTCGAGGCACGAACGTAAGGGTTACGGTGTCCACGACGCGTCGCGATCGTTCCGCGTTCCGCGCGGCCCGCGGAAACACCCGTCAGATAGGTGAGGTTGCCGAGCGGGTCGGGCTTTCGCTGCGCGCGGTCCGGTACTACGAGGAAGCCGGACTGCTTACTCCCGCTGGACGTACGCCGGGTGGCTTCCGCCTGTACGACGACGAGGCTGTCGATCGACTGCTGGTCATCAAGAAGATGAAGTCGCTGGGGTTCACGTTGGAGGAGATGCGGTCGCTGTTGTCGGTGCGCGACGAGCTGTCGGATCCGACGATCTCCGAGAGTCGGCGGACCGAACTGCGCGAGCGGCTGCATACCTGGGTCGTGCTGGCTGAGGAGAAGCTGGCCACCCTGCGGCAGCAGGCGGGAGTCGCGGAGGACTTCGTCATCGGCCTGCACGGTGATGCGGATCGGACGGTATGACGGACTCGTGAATCCATGGTCACCTCGTCCGAGATGGGTGCCGGAACCGCCATGAGGGGCCCACGTCCCGAGGTCGGGGCCGTCGGGATCGTCCGATCTCGGCAAGAGATCCGATTTTGCCCGGACGCCCGGTTCGTGCAGGTTGTCTCGTCCGCCCGGGTCCTCCGCTGCGTCAAGGTCATCCGTTTTGTAAAGCTGTCTATTTTGTGGGAGCTACCTGGTTCGCCGGGGTGACCGGGATCCGGGGTGGCGGCCGGCGCTGGGACTCCTGTGGAGCAACCGGAGTCCGCTGGTGACCGACGTCACGGTCGGCGTCGGCCGTGGATTACTAGATCTTTACCGGTCCTGTGTAGCTGCGGGTGGCCGATACTAGAGACGCTTGACACTCGAATACCAGTCGCCATGCTCACGTGATAAGGGTTGAATTGTCCATAACCAGCAGCGCCGGGTCTTCCGCCGATGCCCGTGACGGCCGCTACCGGATCGGTGACGTTGCCACCCTGGTGACCTTGTCCCTGCGTACCGCCCGCTTCTACGAGGATGCCGGCCTGCTCGCGCCGGTAGGCCACACCTCGGGTGGTTTCCCGCTGTACGACGATGACGCACTCGACCGGTTTTTCCTCATCAAGAAGATGAAACCGCTGGGGTTCACACTCGAGGAGATGCGCTCTCTCATCACATTGCGTGAGCGGATCGGCCAGCCCGATCTTGCCCCGGATCATCGCAGGGAACTGCGGGAACGGTTGAGAACCTGGGTTACCCTGGCCGAGGAGAAGCTCGCATCTCTGCAGGAACAGGTGCGTCTCGCCGAGGACTTCATGATTGGGCTGCGGGACGATACCGCCCGGTCGCTGCGGGAAAGCCCGGATCGCCGGGACGTTGCCGATCAAGACGATCTTGGTCCCGGTCGCCTGGACAGCTCGTTCCTCGATTTTCTCGATGATCTCTTCGGGCCCGAGGAGAACTGACCTGGCCCGGCATCACGAGGCACAGCGCCCCCACCGGCCTGGCCGCGGTGGCGTGACCTCATGTCCCGTGGCGGTGGTCGAGCCGCGCTGCTGGAGATCGGTGACGGTCCGGGACTGGGGTTCGTCACCGAACTGCGGCCTTCCCGGGCAGGGACACCCTCCGGCGGTCGGCTCGACACGGGTCGAGGGTCGGCGGGTGCCGCCCGGGTGGACCGGACGATCCGGCGGGGGCGCCACGGGATCCGGGACCGCTCGGGCAGGCGTCGTCGTCCGTATCCCCTTGGGGTTGTTAGCTGTTGTCGAATCGGCGTCTGATAG
>NZ_CDWWXB010000246.1:0-1656 GCF_977971855.1 Frankia sp. CoWAU3
TCTAGGAAACTCCCGCTAGGCTCAAGGCCGTGGTCGGGTTGGAATGGGATGCCGCACGCCTTCCGCGCCTGCGCCGGGTCGGGGTCGTCGGCACGGGCCTGATCGGGACCAGCATCGGTCTCGCGCTGTCGGCAAGGGGCGTCGAAGTCCTGCTCCGCGACGTGGACGAGGCACAGGTCGCGCTTGCCGAGAAGATGGGGGCCGGGCGGCCGTGGGCGGGGGAGCGGGTCGATCATGCGGTCGTCGCCACCCCACTGCCGAGTGTCGCGGTCCAGGTACGCGCCCTGGCCCGCTCCGGCCTCGCGGACACGATCAGCGACGCCGGCAGCGTCAAGGTCCGACCGTTGGTCGAGGGAGTCCAGCTCGGCTGCGACCTCACGACGTGGTGCCCGGCCCACCCCATCGCCGGCCGGGAACGGCACGGGGCCGTCTCCGCCCGGGCGGACCTGTTCGCCGAGCGGGTCTGGGCGGTCTGTCCCGTCCTGCACACCGGGTCGGCCGCGGTGCACGCCACGGTGGCGCTGGCGTTCGCCTGCGGGGCCACGCCGGTGCGGACCACCCCGCAGCGTCACGACGCGGCGATGGCGTCGGTCTCCCACGTGCCCCAGATCGTCGCGAGCGCGCTCGCGGGGGCGCTCGTCGGGCTGCCGGAACGGGACGTGCCCTTCGTCGGGCAGGGGTTCCGCGACACCACCCGGCTCGCCGACAGCGACGCCGAGCTGTGGTCGGGGATCATCGAGGGTAACCGCGGCCCGATCGCCGAGCGGGTGCGTTCCCTCGGCGCCCAGCTCACCGCGCTCGCCGACGTCCTCGACACCGGTTCCGGTGACGAGGTCACCGCCGCGGTCTCCCGGCTCATGCGGGGCGGCCAGGCCGGCCGTGCGCTGCTTCCGCGCAAGCCCGGCGCCCCGGCGCAGTCCTGGGGCTGGGTGGGGGTCGTGCTCGACGACCGACCCGGCCAGCTCGCCGCGCTCGTCGGCTTCATCAGCCAGTGGCAGATCAACATTGAGGATGTCGGGCCCTTCGAGCACAGCCTTGACGCACCCGCCGGCATCGTCGAGCTCGCGGTGGATCCGACGGCCGCGGACGAGCTCGTCGACCGGTTGACGCTCAACGGCTGGACGGCATACCGGCGATCCTGATGCCGTACCGAGTAGCCTGATCCGGGTTGCACATGTCGGCATCCGCGGGGGCGCGATCCGACGACTCTATATGTGACCGGGACGGAGGAATCGGGTGAAGCCCGACCACGGGTCTGCGCTGTCGGCGGGAAGCACGGTCACCGACAGCCGGGAGGGAACGTCTGCGCCGCTCGGGTCCGAGGGAGATGGTCCCGCGGTCCACGAAGGCGGGGCCGAGGGTCTGATCGTGGCGGTCGACGGTCCCGGAGGGTCGGGGAAGAGCACCGTGGCCCGCGAGATCGCCCGCCGCCTCGGCCTGCGATACCTCGACACCGGGGCGATGTACCGCGCGGTCACCCAGCTCGCGCTGGAACAGCGGATTGACATCGAGGACCCGGCGGCGGTCGCGGAGCTGGCCGAGCGGGCGGTGATCTCGGTCGGTACGGACCCGGACGAGCCCTCGATCGCCATCGACGGTGTCGGGGTGGACGCCCAGATCCGCACCCGCGCGGTGACCAACGCGGTCAGTGCGATC
>NZ_CDWWXB010000246.1:2017-5049 GCF_977971855.1 Frankia sp. CoWAU3
ACGCGGTGGTTCTGGACTCGACGGCCCTGTCGGTGTCCGAAGTCGTCGACGAGGTGCTTCGGCGTTGCGAGCAGCTGCCGAACCGGACGAGATGACCACGTCGAACCCCCGCGCTGAGGCGCCCCGCGTTGAGGCCGCTCGGCCGGACGACGGCGCCGGCGAACGTGCCGCGGAGGCGGCCCGGCGGGCCGCCCGGGTGGCGCGTGGACCGGTCCACCGGGGTGCCGCGTCACCGATCTACAACGACCTCCCGCACCGCGTCCTCAAGCCCGGGGTCCGCTGGTTCCTCAACCGGGTGGTCATGCAGATTAGCCTGGAGGGGCTTGAGAACGTCCCCTTCGACGAACCGTTGATCTTCGCTGGGAACCACAGCAGTTGGCTGGATGGCCCGTTGGTGGTGATCGAGTCCCCACGGACCGTGCGCTGCCTGAGTAAGGTCGAGATGTACCGGGGGGTGCTCGGCCGGGCGCTGCTGTTCAGCGGTCAGATCCCGATCGATCGTGATCGGGCCGACCGGGAGGCCCTGCACACCGCGCTGGACGAGCTCTCCCGCGGCGGGGCGATCGGGCTGTTCCCCGAGGGCACCCGGGGCAGCGGGGAGATGGCGGCGGTCCAGCACGGCATCGCCTACCTCGCGGTGCACGGCCGCTGCCGCGTCCTACCGGTGGCCTGCATCAACACCGGTGCCGCCCTGCCCCGGGGGGCGCGCTGGCCGCGCCGGTCGGTGCCGATCCGGGTGGTCTTCGGTGCGCCGTTCGCGGTGGAGGTCCCGGCGAACCCACGCTCGCGCAAGGCGCTGGCCGCCGTCGCGGAGGACATCCGGGTGCGCCTGCTCGACCATCTGGCGACCGTCCGGGCCGGAAAGGCCTGCGGCGAGGCGGGCGGGACCGGCGGGGCTGACCGGGCCGGCGCCGGGTAATCTGAGCAAGATCGCTGCTCGCTCCGGACGGGCGGGTGAGAGCCCCCGGCGATCCGACCACGCTCGCGTGTCCGGCGCCGAGCCCGGGAATCACAGGCGATCCCGTCCCACGATGACAGTTGGCAGTGACAGTGATGAGCGGACAAGACCTATCAACGGACCTCGGCGCGGCCGGGTTCGACCGGTTTGCCGACGGTGGCCTCGGCGATGACGTCGGCGGCCCCGATGGGTTCGCGGGCGAGCTCGACGGCGAGTTCGCGGGCCCCGGGATCGGTCAACCGGTGGTGGCCGTCGTGGGGCGACCCAACGTGGGCAAGTCGACGTTGGTCAACCGCATCCTCGGCCGGCGCGCCGCGGTCGTCGAGGACGTCCCCGGGGTGACCCGTGACCGCGTCGCCTACGACGCGGTCTGGAGCGGGCGGCGGTTCACCCTCGTCGACACCGGCGGCTGGGAACCCGACGCGACGGGGCTGGCCGCCCAGGTCTCCGAGCAGGCCCGCGCGGCGCTCGACACCGCCGATGCGGTGCTGTTCATCGTGGACGTCGTCACCGGTGCCACCGACGCCGACGAGGCGGTCGCCCGGGTGCTGCACCGCTGCGGGCTGCCGGTGATCCTGGTGGCGAACAAGGTCGACGACGTACGATTCGAGGCTGATGCGGCGGCGCTGTGGGGCCTCGGGCTCGGCGAGCCGCACCCGGTCTCGGCCCTGCATGGCCGGGGCAGCGGAGACCTGCTCGACGCCGTGCTCGCCGCGTTGCCCGAGGCGCCGCGCGAGATCCTCACCGAGTCCGACGGCCCACGGCGGGTCGCCCTGATCGGCCGGCCCAACGTCGGCAAGTCGAGTCTGCTGAACAAGCTCGCCGGCAGCCGGCGGTCGTTGGTGCACGACGTCGCCGGCACCACCCGGGACCCGGTCGACGAGCTGGTGACGGTCGGCGGCGAGGAGTGGATGTTCATCGACACCGCCGGGCTGCGCCGTCGCGTCCGGGAGGCCTCCGGCGCCGAGTACTACTCGTCGCTGCGCACCGCCTCGGCCCTGGAAGCCGCCGAGGTCGCCATCGTCCTGCTCGCCGCGGACGAGCCGGTGACCGAGCAGGACCAGCGGGTCATCTCGATGGTCGTCGACGCGGGACGGGCCCTCGTCCTCGCCTTCAACAAGTGGGACCTGGTGGACACCGACCGCCGGCTCACCCTGGAACGGGAGATCGTCCGTGACCTCGGTCGGGTCGCGTGGGCGCCGCGGGTGAACGTCTCGGCCCGTACCGGGCGTGCGACCGATCGGCTCGCCCCCGCGCTGCGCACCGCGCTGGAGTCCTGGGGTACCCGGATCCCGACCGGCCGGCTGAACACCTGGTTGGGTGAGGTCGTCGCCGCGACCCCGCCGCCAGCACGTGGAGGGCGGGTTCCGAAGGTCCTGTTCGCGACCCAGGCCGGAGTGCGCCCGCCGCGGTTCGTGGTGTTCACGACGGGTTTTCTGGAGTCGTCCTACCGTCGATTCCTGGAACGCCGGCTCCGGGAGGACTTCGGCTTCGTCGGTTCGCCCATCTCGATCTCGGTGCGGGTGCGGGTGCGTGAACGCGGCGACCGCAGGGGCGGCGGCTGACGGTTGGACCGGGTTCCGGCCGTCAGCCGGGTGGGCTTTCCGGTCCGGCCGGACCGGCGTGACGGCGGCTTACGACGAAAAAACCCGTTGAGCAGGCTCATCTGCCTGAGCAACGGGTTTTACCACCTCTGTCGGGACGACAGGATTTGAACCTGCGACCCCCAGACCCCCAGTCTGGTGCGCTACCAAGCTGCGCCACGTCCCGTACGCAGTCACATTACCGTACCGGCGACCACTACGGTGACCGGGGGTCGCGTCGTTGACGACGCGACCCCCGACCCTCGTGCGCGGGCCCCGCGTGGGACCAGGCCGAGGCCGTCACCCACGAGGGTGTCCGCACGCCACAGGGCCGCCGAACAGCAGGGTCAGCTCGCACCCTGGGCGCGCCGTCGGGTAACCCCGGCGCCGATCAGCAGGGCGCCCACTGCCGCACCGGCCAGCGGGAGCAGGGGCGAGGACCCGGGGTCGGCCATCCCGCCGCCACCTGCGGCGACACCGCCCCCCGGCCC
>NZ_CDWWXB010000247.1:0-2587 GCF_977971855.1 Frankia sp. CoWAU3
ATACACATCCGGAAGATCAACTTTGGTCATGGGCTGCGAAAACTCCAACCAAGATCGAACTATCTAGGAAACTCCCGCTAGCACGGAGCGTCGGTCACGGCAGACCCGGAGCCCGAAAGGTCGCGAACTCCCGGTTCAGGAGAGCCGCTCGACGACCAGCGCCATGCCCTGCCCGCCGCCGACGCACATCGTCTCCAACCCGATGGTCGTGTCGGTGGTGCGTAGTCCGTTCAGCAGAGTGGTGAGTAGCCGGGCGCCGGTCATCCCGAACGGGTGACCGAGCGCGATCGCGCCACCGTGCACATTCAGCTTCGCGACGTCGAGCCCGAGTGCCCGGTAGGTCGGGATGACCTGCGCCGCGAACGCCTCGTTCAGCTCTACCAGGTCGACGTCGTCGATCGTCATCCCCGCCCGGGCCAGGGCCCGCCGGGACGCCTCCACCGGGGCCAGGCCCATGATCTCCGGTGACAGTGCGCTGACGCCGGTGGAGACGATCCGGGCCAGCGGGGTGATGCCGAGCTCGCGGGCCCTGGTGTCGCTCATGACGATGACCGCGGCGGCTCCGTCGTTGAGCGGGCAGGCGTTGCCGGCCGTGACGGTACCGTCCGGGCGGAACACCGGCCTGAGAGCGGCCAGCGCCCGCATCGTGGTTCCCGGCCGGGGACTGTCGTCGCTGTCGATCACCTCGCCGTCGGGCAGCGGCACCGGAATGATCTCCCGCTTGAAGAAGCCGTCCGCGACGGCCCGCTCCGTCAGGTTCTGCGAGCGGCAGGCGTACTCGTCCTGTTCGAGGCGGCTCACACCCGCGAGCTGGGCCACGTTCTCGGCGGTCTGCCCCATGGCGATGTAGACGTCGGGCAGCTCGCCGGCCGCCCGGGGATTCGTCCAGGGCGCGGACCCCGCCCGGGCGCGGGCCGCCGTACGGTCCTGGGCCTCGCAGTAGCGCGGGTTCTGGGTGTCCGGCAGGCTGTCGCTGTTGCCCCTGACGAAGCCGCTGACGACCTCCACCCCGGCGGCGATGAACGCGTCACCCTCTCCCGCGCGGACGGCGTGCGCAGCCATCCGCAGAGCCTGCAGGGAGGATGCGCAGTACCGGGAGACCGTCGTGCCGGGAACGGTGTCGAACCCGAGGCTGACGGCGACGACGCGGCTGATGTTGTGTCCCTGTTCGCCTCCGGGTAGCCCGCAGCCGAGGATGAGATCGTCGATGTCGGCCGGATTGAGGGCCGGAACCTGGTCCAGGGCTGCCCGGACGATGATGGCCGCGAGGTCGTCGGCCCGCATCCCCCGCAGCGACCCCTTGAACGCCCGCCCGATCGGTGATCGGGTTGCGGCGACGACAACGGCCTCGGTCACATGCCCTCCCAGTTCTTGGTGTTCTTGGTGTTCTTGGCGTTCTCGGCGGCAGGGTCGCGGAGGCCGTGGTCCCTGCGGCCAAATGATCAAAACCCTAACGCGGACGAGCGCCCGCGGTCGCGGGTGGCCGAGCCGACGCGGCGAGGGGGACCCGTCGGGTTACGCTTTGATCATCCCGTCGCCAGCGAGCCGGATGGCGTGCCCGATGCGAGCAGACCTTGGTACACCCCGTGATGTCGCGGCCCTCGCCGCGGCCGCGGGCGAGCTGCGCGAGTGCGCCGCACGGCTGCGCCGACTCGTCCCGGAGGTGGCCGGGGTGCTGGCCGGTGCGCGTGCCGCCGACACCCCGCGGGCATGGCGGTCACCGTGGCGGATCCGGTGCGCCGCCCGGCTGGACGACTGGCAGCGGGCGCTCGACGTCAGCGCCGGGGTGCTGCGCGATCGGGCCGGGCTGCTCGACTGGCTCGCCCGGCTGCGCCGGTTCGACGCGTCCGGCGGCGTCGGGAACGACCCACGGGTGTGGATGCTGGCGCACGGACTGGCCACCGCTGGCGTCGAGGGCGATGCCGGGGGGGAGGGAGGATCTGCCCGGGGCTATCGGAGGCTCCGGCGATACCGGCGATACCGGCGACGGCAGGCCCGCCGTGAAGGTTCCGATTGACGAAACCGTTCTGTTCGATCCGGTCCTGCTGGGCGTCCTGTCCGACCGCCTGCGGGCGGCGGGCGACCGGTCGGCCGCCCTGGCCCGAGCCGTCGCCGCGGACGGGGGACGGTTGAGCCGGCTGCCCGGTCCGTTCGGCGGCGTGGACTGGTCCGATCCGCACTGCCTGTTCGGGGAGCGCAAACCGTCCGGTCCGGCTGGCCTGCTCGGTCTGGCTGGCTTGTCCGGACGGGACGACCCCGTCGGGTTCGGACTGCACGCGGTCGCTGTCGGAGCGCCGGCCATGGCGCGCGGCATCGACCGGCGGATGGCGCGTTTCGCCGCGGCCGAGCTGGTCGCCCGCATCGGCACGGATCCGGCGACGGTGACCGTCAATGATCTGACGGCGATCAGCGTTCGGCTGGCCGGCCTGTCCGCGGTGATGCGCCAGGCGGTCATCTCCCGGCTGCGCGGCCGGCCTCTGGCGGTCCTTGCCGCGGTGGCCGCCCGGGCGATCGAAAATCCGAGCCCCGGTATCCTTGGTTACCTGCCGGCGCTGGCCGACCTCACCGACGCCCTGATCGCCGGGGC
>NZ_CDWWXB010000247.1:2728-4810 GCF_977971855.1 Frankia sp. CoWAU3
GCCCCGGCGAGGTCGTGGCGGTCGACCGCACCGGCGACCCGACGGTGCGTGACGGGATCAGCCCGAGCGATGTGGGGCAGGGCGGCGTCGCTGACTGCTACCTCGTCGCGGCGCTGATCGGCATCGCCCGCCAGGATCCCGGACTACTCGCGGAGCGGCTGCGAGCCAACCCCAACGGTACTGTCACGATCATCATGCACCCCCGCGGACCGGCCGGCGCAGGTGTGGGCGTCACCGCCACGGCCGCCCTGCCCGCTCGTCGGGTCCAGCCGCCGTACGGGCGATCGGAGGACGAGGCACCCGGGCCGCGGGCGCCGGGTACCTCCCGGTCGCGTGCGGCTGGGTACGAGGAGGTCGCGATGGACGGCGACGACGCGGCGGGACGGCCGGAGCTGTGGCCGGCGCTGTACGAGAAGGCCTACGTCCGGCTGCACGGCGGCTATCCCGCCATCGAATTCGGAAATGCGGCGACGGCCCTGCGGACGCTCACCGGGCGATCGGCGCACGTGTTCGCCGCCCACGAGGCGACCGTTCCCGCCCTCGGGGAGCTCCTCGCCGACGGCGAGGTGGTGATCGTGACCACCCGGCGTCGAACCCGATCCGGCGGACTCGTCGCGGCGCACGCCTACACCCTGCTCGCCGTGGACGTGGCGCGCCGGCGGGTGCTGCTGCGTAATCCGTGGGATCCGGCGCCCGGGCAGAACAACGAGCGGTGGTACGCCTGGGACGGGATCCTCCCGGACACGCATGCGGTCGTGCACGGCCCGACCCGTTGACGGTCGGTGGCTGCCGCCCCGCTACCGCTGCCGAATGATCGCCACCGGGGTGGGGCAGTGAAGCATGCACTGGTGGCTGACCGATCCCAGCAGCAGCTCGGCGAAGCCGCCGTGACCGCGGGCGCCGACGACGACGAGATCGCACTCGCGACCCTTGGCGATCAAGGCTTGGGTGGCCGAGGCGGGCACCACCACGGCCCGTAGGTCCAGTCCGGCCGGCAGTTGGCCGCGGTCGCGGACGCCCGCGATGGACTCGTCGAGCACGGCCCGGGCCTGGTCCTCCAGGGCCTGGGTGATCTCCCCCGGTGCCTCGGCGAACGGCAACGGGATCGCCGAGAGCCAGGCGTGCACGGCGATCAGCGGAACCCCGCGCAGTGCGGCCTCCCCGGCGGCCCAGGCGAGGGCCGACAGGGCGTTGGGGGAGCCGTCCACACCCACGGCGATCGGTCGGGACGGTCGGGACGGTGCACCAGCCGGGGTCGTGCCTTCGGCGGCGGTCGCGGCCTCGACGTCACCGCGGGCGATCACGACCGGAACCGTGGCGTGTACGGCGACGGAGGCACTGACCGCCCCGATCCGCAGCCGGTGCAGCAGCCCCTGCCCCCGGGCGCCGACCACGATCATGCGGGCGTCGCGGCCGACCGTCAGCAGGGCCTCCGCGCCCGGCAGGTCCACGGCCTGCTCCGTTACGGAGACGATCGATCCCGGTGGCGTGACCGCCGTCACGGTTTCGTGCAGCGTCCGCTCGGCAGCCTGCGCCAGGCCGGCCCGCATCCCGGACTGGGCCGGACCACGGGCGAAGCCGATCGCGGCTTGGATGCCGCACCCCTGCCACTCCGCCTCGGTGAACGCCCAGCGCAGCGCCGTGTGGGAGCCCCCGGAACCATCGACCCCGACCACGATGTCGGCCATCGTCCGCCTCCTTCGAAGCCCGGTCCGGGATACCCGGCTGGTCGGCGGGGAACCCCGTTCGCCCGCAGGGGAGGCCAACGCGGGGGGCCAACGCGGGGGGGCCAACGCGGAGTGGAGCTGCCCGCCGATCAACAGCTTCCGGTGTTGTTTTCGTGTGTTCTGGCCAGGTGAACCCTACGTTGGACCATCCTTCCCACCCGTCGACGTGATCCATGGTGAGAAGTGGTGAATGGTTGGGTCACCTGTCCTCGGTAACCCCGTCGTCGGAGCGGAAGCCACTGGGCGCCAGCCGCTCCCCTGCCGTGATCGATCGATAAGACGACGAGGTGCGACAATGGAGGTTGGGTGCAGTTCTCCCCAGGTGAGATCAAGCGGCGAGTGTGTAGCTGGGTGA
>NZ_CDWWXB010000248.1:0-2319 GCF_977971855.1 Frankia sp. CoWAU3
AAACGACAAGCTCAGAGCCTGCGCCCGTACCTGGACGCCGAGAACGCCGAGGGACACGCGGCGGTCCGACTCGACCGTGAAGCGCCAGCGGGCGGCCGGGGTGTCGCCGACGGTGAGAACTCCCACGGCGTCGTCCCGCCCGTTCGCCATCCTGGTCAACCGGGCGACGTCGGCGGCTGCGGGAGGGGCCGCGAGAATGAGTAGATCGGGTGCCAGCGCCCGTGGATTGCCGGTGACCCGATCGCGGCCGCCCGCGGTGACGGTCGGCGGGTCTGCCGGTGCCGGATCGACGCCGGTGCGACCGGCGTCGTCCTGTGGTCCGGCGAGTTCGTCGAGGACGGCGCTCAGGTCGTCCGCTGTCCAGACCCGAGCGGGTGCGATCGTCGTCAGGTCGGCTCCGGTGTCGGCCGGGAAACCCACCAGACAGACCCGCAGATCATCCGACCACACGTTGGTTCCGAGCTCGATCGCCACGGCGATCGCGACCTCCGTCGCGACGTCCAGGTCGCCGATCAGGCTGATGATGCCCGGAGCGCCTTCCAGGTCGACGAGAATGCGTGACCCGGCGTCGTCCCGGCCGAAGGTGACGAGGGCCGGGAACGGAGCCGGCACGCCGGCCGTCATCTGGGCGATCATCTGGGCCGGCTGGTCACCGGGCAGACCGGGCATCCGCTCGATCCGCCAGGACCCGGGCGCCTCGCCAACGGTCCATGGGGGCGGTGGAGGCTCCTCCTCCGCGGGTGCCATGTGCAGGATCAGCAGGTCGTCGGTGAGGATCGCCGCGTACATCGGGGGAAGCAGACGTCCCAGATCGGTCAGGCCGGCAGACAGAACGCGCAGTGAGCGGTCGACAAATCGGGCGGCATCCGTGTCGGCGGCCAGGAGCAGCGCGCGCTCTGTCTCGTCCTCCGGGGGGCTCGCCGGCCCCGACCGGCGTGTGGACAACGCCACCATAACTCCGGCGGCGAGCAGGCTGGCGGCTGCTATCCCCAGCAGACCCTGGGAGGACGGTCCGAAGGAGTCGGACGTGAGCAGGCCGGGTGTAGCGGGGCCACCGGTGACCACCGCGGTGTTCTGCGCCGAGACGACCGCGGCCGCGTCATCCAGGACCGCCAGCGCACGAGAGGCGCCGAGACGACCGTCGCTGTCCCCCGGCCCGGGGTCTTCGAAATCGGGATAGCTGGGTTCTGGATCATCGAGGCCCGGGTCGCCGGGGCCGTGGTTGTCGAGGTCAGTGAGGTCGTAGCCGCCGGGGGTGGGGGCGCGGTACCCGTTTCGGCGGCAGGCCATCCCGGGACGGAGTCCGGCACATGCAGTGCCTGCAGGCCCTCGCCCTGCGCGTCGGCGGGCAGCAGCAGCACCCAGCCGGCATGGATGAGCGATGGCTTGGACAGCGTGCGGCCGTCCGGCTGGGCACGACCCTCGTTGAGGTCGAAGATCTCCCGATACCGTAGACCGTCACCGAGGAAGCGCTCCGCGATGCCCCAGAGGGTGTCGTGGTGGCGTCCCTCGGCAGGTCGCACCTCGTAGAGCTTCATCATGCGCCCGTTGGGCACGAGCCGGCTGTTCGGATCCGCGATCGGACTGATCAACTCGGCGTGGCGGACACGCGGTGTCATGCGGCCAGCCGGGCCAGCCGGGCCGCTCCCCGGTTCCGGCCGTGACGGCCAGGTCTGCTGGGTCGGTGCGCCGGCGCCGGGATCCGTTGTCGTGGTCACCGGAGCCCGATCACCCCTCGTGAGCGCGAGCGCCCTGTCGTCCGGAGCCGGCCGCGGAGCGACCAGGGCCGCCGAGGTCGTCGATACCGGCATTGCCGTCCCCATCCGGCCGGGCGCAGGCGGAACGGCGGGGGCCCGGGCGTATGTCATCGGGGCGACCAGAACCGTCGTCCCGGAGAACAACACGGATGTGGCGACGAGACGGCGGGCGAGGTTCTGGGGGGCGCCGCCCAGCGGTATCCGCGGGGCGAGGCCGGTACCGCGCAGCTCGGCTCGGCATTCCGCGATGAGACAGGCGGTGAAGTGCAGCCAGGCGGCCCAGAAGAGCAGGGACAGGATGGCTCGGACGACCGCGCCGGTTCCGCCCCTGCTCTGGAGCGGTGGACCCAGTACCAGGATCAGTACGACCGGAACGCCGAGGACGACACCGGCGATCGCAGCGATGGCCCCGGCGGCGCGCAGCCGTTCCCGAGACCGCAGCTCCGCGGAGACCACCGGCACCGGCTGGCGGGCCGGCACACTCCCGGGCCTGTCATCGACCATCCGATAGGGAGGGTCGCCGGCATGCGGAAGCCGCCGTCGTGACCGCGGTGCCGCCGCC
>NZ_CDWWXB010000248.1:2606-4930 GCF_977971855.1 Frankia sp. CoWAU3
GGCGGCGAGGACGGCCGCGCGGATCGAAGTGGTGTCGATGGTGGCGGGAGCGGCGTGGACATGAACGTCCCCGATCAGGCGCAGGGTCGGGCGCATGGGCACTCCGGGCACGGCCTCGTGCCCGGTCGCGTGGCGCTCATGCTAGGTCGCTGGAAGCCGGTTTCCAGGGCGAAGCAGCAGTTCCCTGACCTTCTTGTGACCATTACCTGGATCCGGTCGATGGCATGTCTCCGCCGTGGATGCCGGCGCTCCAGGCTCTGGACTGGGGCGAGCCGACGGGACTTGCGGGAGCGGCGCCGAGCCGCCTGGATGCCCGCACATCGATCTCGTGCAGTGGACACCCGGCCTCCTCGCGCTGCTGTGCCTGGACGGCGACAGAAGGACGAACCCGCTGTAATCGGGCCAGTGTGGTTGCGTAGAGGAAATTTCGGGATGAAAAATCTATGATACCCTACTCAAGGTCGGCATCTGGTGCCGTTCTGATGCTAAATGTCCAAATTTATTCTTACGTTGAGTTATCTCTAAAAGTGTCCACTGTCGCGGCGTACCAGGGCAGGCGTATCTTCGATCGACCACCTTGTCCATTCCCGCATCCGCGGAACACCGGCGCTGGCCACACACCGAGGCCGGACCGACCCCGGAGTGGTCTGGTCATCCGGCACTCTGGATCTCGTTCTGAATCTCGGCGAGCCGCGCACGTAGCTGATCCAGCTGGGTGTGCAGTTCGGTGAGGGTCCGGTCGTATCCCGGCCAGACGGTGGTCCGGAAATCGACCGCGCTACGGCCGTCCCAGCTCTCCGGGTCGATCAGTACCTTCGCCGCGGCGCGGAGCTCGTCGAAATGGGTGAGCAGCGGGCCGTTGATGATCGTGGTGAGATCGGCGATGGCGGTCACGGCTTGTGGCGTGCTGCGGACGGTGACATCGGACGGCTGGGTCATGGTGTGCTCCGGTGACGGGGAACTGGACGGCCGTCTCGGCGGCAAAGCGCCTCGATGGCATGGAAGAGAGCGAACGGCGCAGTGGACAGTGGTCCCGGGAGGGTGTGGTCCCGGGGTGATCCCTCAGCTTCCGGCCGCGGCGGTTCGGCGGTTGATCTCGGTGATGCCGCGGGCGAGCTCGGCGAGGTTCGTCCGCAGGTCGGTCAGCGCGTTCTGTACCTCCGGCCAGACCTGGGCACGAAAAACCTGCGCCTTCGGGCCCTCCCAGTTTCGCGGGTCCGCCAACGTATTGCCATGATTGATCAGATTTGTCGTGGTCGCCTGCAGATCGGGTAGCTGTCGGCTCATCCGCCCGGCCGCCTGTTGGGCCGCTGGTGTGGTCACGGTTCGCACGGCATTGTTCCTTTCGGGACTCGAGCAGAGGGGGACGTGAGCAGGTTGGGTGTCGGGGGACAGGCGACCTGGACGGGAAGGACGGCTCCGCGGCGCACCAGCACCCCGCGACCTGGAGGCGCGGGGCCGCCGATCGTGCGGGACAGCCGGACTCCGAGCAGTTCGCCGTCACCCGGCCGCCCCGGGGCCAGGAGTAGCCCGTACCCACTGCGGCGGACGTCGACGAGGAATCCGCGGTACTGGCCCAGCAGCTCCTCGGTCGTACCGGCGACGATCAACACGCCGCCGCCGTCGCGTGCGGCCTGCCAGAAGGCCGCCAGCTCGGCCGCGGCCCGTTCACCGACCAGTTCGGCGTCGTCGACGAGGACGACCAGAGGTTCGTCCCCTGACAGGCCGGTTGGCAGGTCGGTCAGCGACCGGGTGGTGTCGGTCCGACGGGTCTTCGGCGTGACGGCTGACTCACCCCGCCCGCGGCCGCCGTGACGGCCGGTGCTGTTGCTTCCCGCTTCCTCCACGAGGTTCATGGTTCCGTCCAGAACGGCAACGACGCCGGGTCGGTGGGCGAGGGAACGAAGGGGCGACGGACGCGGCGTCAACGCGACGATTCGGGCGCCCTCGGTAAGGAGTGACAATGCCAGCGTGAGTAGAACGCAACTGCGCCCGGATCGTGGCGGGCCGCTGATCATGAAACCGGGACTGTCGGCATCCAGATCCACCTCGACGATCTCCAGCTCGTCCCCTCCGATTCCGATCGGCACGTGCAGCGAAGATCGATTTTCTGGACGCATGGCCGCCGCCACGGATCTCCGCGACCGCCCGGGCGCGCGTTCCATCTGCTCGGATGTGACGAGGGAGGGCAGCGCGTCGATCCGGAAAGGACGACGATCGAAGCGCTCCGGCAGCCTTCGCGGCACCTCCACAGATCGGCCCGCATGGGACATCGCCCGAGAGCCCACCGCCCGCAGTGCCGCAACCTGAGCCCGGCCTGTGGC
>NZ_CDWWXB010000249.1:0-1599 GCF_977971855.1 Frankia sp. CoWAU3
AGCCTGCCGCTCACACCGTGGTCACTTGCCCGAACTGGGAGATCCGATCGTCCGCCGCCACGGGAATCCAGTGTCCCGTCGACCTCCATCTCCGTCGCGACCTGGGCCAGCCGAACGGCGGGCCGCGCAGGCAGCGGAGCGGTGTCCGCCTGGGTCCCGAACTCCAGCCAGCCGACCAGCACCTCGTCCGAGGTCAGCCCGAACGCCCCCCGGACCTCGGCGCTGTCCTGCATCGGCACCGACTTCCAGGCCGAGGCGACGCCGAGCGCGTGCGCGGCCAGGCAGATGTTCTGCGCCGCCGCCGCGGCCGAGGCGTCCTGCTCGGCGACCGGAACCCTCGAACCGACACGGGATGCGACGACGGCGATGAGCGCCGGGGAACGGGTGGCCTTGCCCGCGGTCTTGCGGATGACCGGCTCGGGCAACCCGCCGAGGGCCTCGGCGGCCCGCTTGATCGCCGCCGCCAGGGTGGCGCGGGCATCGCTCTGCACGACCACGAAGCGCCAGGGCCGCAGCATCTTGTGATCCGGCGCCGTGGTGGCGGCGCTAAGCATGATCATAATCTGCTCCACCGTCGGACCGGGTTCGACGAGCCGGGTCGCTGTGCGGCGCGTCATCAGGCAGGCGAGAGCGTCCATGAAAACTCCTCGGGGGATCGCGGTTCGGGGAGCCCCCGCGGGAAGTACCGATCTCCCGGCCGGCGACCGCGACCCAGCCAGCGGTGACAGCCGCCGGTGGATCTGGAACGGTGACAGGTTACCGTAGAGATTGCCCCGCTCGGACCTCCGCCGGGAGGCTCTCGTCACCGCCGTCGTTGAAATAGACCATCTGGCCAAGCGATACGGGTCCCAGCGCGCCGTCCGGGACGTGAGTTTCACGGTGCGGGAAGGGAACATCACCGGTTTTCTGGGGCCGAACGGCTCCGGCAGGACAACGACGCCGCGCATCCTGCTGAGTCTGGTCACCCCTGGTTCCGGCAGCGTGCTGGTCTTCGGTGGCTGCGGGGCGGTCGAGGTGAACGCGGTCGGCCGGGGAGTAGTCGGCCGGGGAGTGCTGGCCCAGGTGGCGGCGCTCCTCGCGGTGCGGCGGGAGCTGCCGTCATGACCGCGCCAGACCGGCCGCCGGCGGATGAGCCGTCCGGGTCGCGCCGTCCCGGCCGGGACCCGGCGGTGGCACCGGCGTGGGATGGGTCACCTCAGGCGCGTCGGGTACGCGCATCCCCCACCGGATCGGGTCGCGATCGGCCTACCATCCGGCACATGGTGCCGTGCCCGACATGCGCGGAGGACAACCACGAGCGGGCGCGCTTCTGCTCCGGATGTGGGAACCCCCTGCCCACCCCAGGGAGCGGCGCCCGGAAGACCGTGACGATCATGTTCGTGGACATCACCGGGTCCACCGACATCGGCGAGAGAATCGACTCCGAACCGCTGCAGCAGGTCATGTGGCGGTTCTTCACCACCGTCCGTGAAGTGATCTACACCCACGGCGGATCGGTCGAGAAGTTCATCGGCGACGCCGTCTTCGCCGTCTTCGGCATTCCCGTGCTGCACGAGGACGACGCGCTGCGCGCGGTTCGCGCCGCCCTCGACATCCGGG
>NZ_CDWWXB010000249.1:1885-4814 GCF_977971855.1 Frankia sp. CoWAU3
CGGCGATGGAGGCGCTCAACGCCGACCTGCAGCGCGAGTGGGGCCTGAAACTGCGGGTGCGGATCGGGATCAACACCGGCGAGGTGACCGTCGCAGGCGGTGGCGTCACCGGCGATCCGGTGAACGTCGCCTCCCGACTGGAACACGCCGCTCCCCCCGACGAGATCCTCATCGGGGACACCACCTACCGCTTCATCCGGCACAGCGTCACGGTAAGCCCGCTCGGCCCCCTGGTCGTCCAGGGCAAGCGCGACCCGCTGCGGGTGCACCGGTTGATCGGGCTGGTAGACCCGACCGCGGGTCCCGGCAGCCGGGCCCCGACCCATGGCTTCACCGCCCCGGTCATCGGGCGTAACCGGGAACGCCGCCGGCTGCAGGACGCCTTCGAGGCCGTGGTCGAGGAACGCAGCTGCCACCTTTTCACCGTGCTGGGCCCGGCGGACATCGGCAAGTCCCGGATGATCGGCGAGTTCTGCGCGGCCATGGCGAACCGGGCGACCGTGCTCACCGGGCGTTGCCTGTCCTACGGCGAGGGCATCGCCTACTGGCCGCTGATGGAGATGGTGCGCCAGGCCACTGGTCTGTCCGCTGACGAGAGCGCCCCGGACGGGCGGCGTCGGCTGCGGGAACTGCTCGACGGTGTCACCCAGGCGGCGGAGATCGTCGAGGCGCTCGCGCCCCTGGTGGGGCTGGGCGGCGCGGAACTCGGTCCGCAGGAAAGCTTCTGGGCCGTCCGGTCCTTCTTCCAGGCGCTGGCGGCCCGACGCCCGCTGATCCTGTGGTTCGACGACGTGCACTGGGCCGAGCCGACCCTGCTCGACCTGCTGGAGAACATCGCCGACTGGTCCCGCGACGCCCCCATCATGCTGCTGTGCCTGGCCCGCCCGGAACTGCTGGAGGAGCGGCGGGACTGGGGAGGCGGCAAGCTCAACGCCACCTCGATGCTGCTGGCGCCGCTGACCGAGGCGCGCTGCCAGCGCCTGATCCGCACCCTGATGGGCTCCGACGACCTCGACCCGGCCCTCGTCTCCCGGATCACTACCTCCGCGGCCGGCAACCCACTGTTCGTCGAGCAGATGGTGGCGGCCCTCGTCGACGACGGCCTGCTGCGCCGGGAGGGCAGCCGGTGGATCGCCACCGGCAGCCTGCGCAACGTGACGGTGCCGCCGACCATCTCGTCCCTGCTCGCGGCCCGGCTCGACCGGCTCGACCCGCCCGAACGGCGGGTCCTTGAACGCGCCGCCATCGTGGGGGAACGCTTCTACCTCGACGCTGTCATCGACCTGTCAGACCCGAGCGAACAGCCGATGGTCGCAGCCCACTGCCTGAGCCTGGTCCGCAAGGAACTGGTGCATCCGGACCGGTCCGACCTGCCCGGCGTCGAGACGTTTCGGTTCCTGCACGTGCTGCTGCGCGACTGCGCCTACCAGTCCACCGCCAAACGGCAGCGCGCCGATCTGCACCAGCGGTTCGCCCAGTGGCTGCAGACCCGGCTGGAGGGTGGCCCCGGTGAGCACGACGAACTGGTCAGCTACCATCTGGAGCAGGCGTTTCGTTACCGGGTGGAGATTGGGCAGCGCGACACCGAGACGATCGAGCTGGGCCGATCCGCGGCGACCTGTCTGATCGAGGCGGCGGACCGGGTGCGCCAGGGCGACGAGACCGGCGCGGCCCAGCTGCTCAAGCGGGCCATCACCCTGCTGCCCGAGACGGACCCGCTGCGGCTACGGGCCGAGATCGACCTCGGCTGGGCGCTGTACTCGTTCGGCCGGCTCTCCGACGCCGAGCGCATCCTGCGCCAGGTGACCGAGCGGGCCCGGCGCGCCGGGGAGGAGGGCCTGCGGGCCCACGTCCGGCTCGCGTACCTGCGGGTGCTGTTCTCCACCGATCCGGAGGGCCTGGTCGCCAGGACGCTGACCGAAGCCGCGGTATGCCTGACCAACTTCGTGCAGGCCGGCGACGAGGTCGGCGCGGCGCTCGCCTGCCGCAGCCAGGCCAATGCCTACCTGGCGGCCGGGCAGTTCGCCGCGGCCGAGCGGGCGATGGAGAACGCCGTCCGGCACGCGGAGGAGTCCGGCGTGCCCCGGGCCGCGCAGTCGCTGCGCCGAGAGCTCACCATGCTCATGAGCTGGGGGCCCCGGCCGGTCGCCGTCGGGATCACCCGGGCGAACGAGGCCCTCGACGCCGCCGGCGACGACCGGGCTCTGCGTCGGGCCGTGCTCGCCCAGCTCGCGCTCCTCACCGCCATGTCGGGGGATCTGGAGGGCGCACGGATCCATCTCAAGGCGACCGAGGAGATCGTTCACGACCTGCGCGCCCCGCGGGCCGACCCCTTTCATGGCGGGTTCGTCGTGGCCCGGGTGGCGCTGCTCGCCGACGAGCTGGCAGTCGCCGAGCGGGAGCTGCGGCGAAGCTGCCGACAGCTGTCCCGGATGGGGGAACGCGCGTTCCTGGCCAACCGGGCCGCGGCACTCGCCGACGTTCTCGTCCGGCTCGGCAAGGTTGACGACGCGGGCAAGTATGTCACCCGGTGTCGGGACGCCGCCGCTGCCGACCAGCTACCGGCCCAGGCCGGATGGTGCGGGGTCCACGCGAAGCTCCTGGCGCTGCGCGGCCGCGATGCCGAGGCCCTCCGGTTCGCCGACACCGCCGTCGATCTCGCCAGCCGCACCGACGACGTCGACGGCCAGGGACATGCGCTGCTGTCCCGCGCCGAAGTTCTCTACCGGGCCGGCCGCAAGGACGACGCCGCCGAGAGCCTGGAGGCTGGCATCACCCGGTATCTGCACCGGGGCAACGTCGCCGCGGCAAACCTCGGCCGCCGGCTGTTCGACGCGCTCGACGGCCCCCCGCCGGGAACCGGAGGCCCCCACCAGGGACTGGAGACCCCCCACCAGGGACGGGAGACCCCCCGCCAGGAACTGGCTAG
>NZ_CDWWXB010000250.1:0-955 GCF_977971855.1 Frankia sp. CoWAU3
CCGCCGACAGCCCCGCCGACGGCCTCCCGGAGGGCCTCGTCGATGGCGACGGTACGCGGCACCATCACCTCCCCGCAGGCCCGTACCATCTCAAACTCAAGCCGCGCCCCCACCCCCGCGGCGGGACACCACCGCGCACCCACTCGACAACGCCCCGTTCGTCGGCGCGCAGAAACATCATCGCTGTCGGATCGTCGAACCGGTCGACAGCGATGCGCCCGTGCGCGACGGCCCGCCCCTGGCACACCAGCACCGCGGTCCGGCTCGCACCCCCGTGACCGCCCATGGGCCGATGTCCCCGCACTCTTCCACGATTGCATGCCACTACCGCAGGGGCACCCACAGGCAAGAAGGTGATCATCGGCCCGTCGTGCTCGCCATCGGCGGCCATGCCCGGGTGAGCGTGCTGGAAGCCGTGCACATCCACCTCGGCCTCCACCTCGGCCTCGGGCTCCCCGTCCCGCGCGCCCCACGACGGCAGGCCGTTCACCGAAAGTGTCGATGCTTGCGGCGAAGCAGGCGGCAGCGTGAATCGCGTGCACGACAACGCTGCCTCCGTACCCACTACAGTAGGCCGTCCATTGCCAATACACCCTGGTCACAGGGGGCGCGCCAGCATGCCCACCGAAGAGACCCACACCGGGTCCGGATGGCAGGATCACTCCAGGAGACCGTCGGCGTTCTCCCACCGTTACGTTCGTCGTTCCCGTCCCGCGCACCGTCTCCCCGGAAAGGGGCCAACACCCTGATGGCCGAGGAGTCCCCCCGTCGCAGCATCGAGTCCTGGGCACACGACCTGCCCGTGAGCTTCGTGGAATGCCGCACCATGGGACACCGCTGGCAGCCCCACAGCGCCACCTGGGACCGTGAGGCCCGCGCCTACCACGTCATCCACTCCTGTGACCGCTGCCGCACCCAGCGCAAAGCCTGGTGGACCCGCAACGGCGAGGTCACC
>NZ_CDWWXB010000250.1:1293-4842 GCF_977971855.1 Frankia sp. CoWAU3
CAGGCGGGGCGTGTCGCGGGGCATGTTCCGCCTGGTTACCGTCGGAGACGGTGGGCAGGCATCCGACATGATACGTGCCCCGAAAACCGGTGTCCTGGCCCGCCTGACCAACACGGCGCGCCAGGAACAGAGCGAGTACGCGGGCGACGAGCCCCGCCCGCTGCGCAGCTATCTTGCCACCCTGTCGGCGTATGGCGGGTTGTGCGCGGCTCTCGGGCTGATCGGCCGGGTGTCCGGTGCGGTCCTGCCCGAGCGGTTCGCGGTCCCCGACCTGCTTCTCGTCACGATCGCCACGCACAAGCTGAGCCGCATTCTCACCAAGGACCCGGTGACGAGCCCGCTGCGCGCTCCCTTCACCCGCTTCCGCGGCACCGCGGGACCGGCGGAACTCGCCGAGGAGGTCCGCGAGTATCCCCCGGCCCGGCACAGCGTGGGTGAGCTACTCACTTGCCCGTTCTGCACCGCGCAGTGGATGGCCACCGGCTTCGTCTTCGGCCTGGTCGCCGCGCCTCGGCCGACGCGGCTCGCCGCATCCGTCCTCACGGTGGTCACCGGCTCCGACCTACTTCAACTCGTCTACGCGAACGCGCAACAACGGGCCATCAGGGGCTGACCATTCCCGCCCGAGTGGTGGGTGTTGCACCCAGATCACGGGAACTGGTGGCGCGGTGATGATGTGTGACGTGCGTACGCGTGTAACTGGTCAGCACTCTTGATCGATTGCTGTTGTCGCGGGTCGGGTTGTTTGGGTACCGGTCGCTGTGGGCGTAGGGTGCTCGCGGTGGGTGATTGGTCCGTAGGCTGCTGGTGTGTCGCCTGTCGATCGGCCCACGTCCTCGTATGAGGAACTGGCGGTGCTGGTCGTGGCGCAGGCGGCCCAGATCGCCGAGCTGCGGGCCGCGTTGGGGAAGGCGAACGCCGAGATTACGGAGCTGAACGCCCGGCTGGGGAAGAACTCGCGGAACTCATCGAAGCCGCCGAGCTTGGATGGGCTGGCCAAGCCGGAGCCGAAGTCGCTGCGGAAGAAGTCCGGGCGGCGGCCCGGTGGGCAGGAAGGCCATCCCGGGTCGACGTTGGCATTGGCCGAGGACCCGGACCGGGTCGTCGGCCACGAGCCCGCGGTGTGCCGGGGCTGTGGGGATCCGCTGGTGCTCGCCCCGGTCACGCGGGTGGAGCGCCGCCAGGTCGTGGACCTGCCGCCGGTCGAGCCCGTGGTCGTCGGGCACCGGCTCGTCGAGCGGGAGTGCGCCTGCTGCGCCACCCGGACCCGGGCCGAGGCGCCCGCGGGGGTGCCGGCTTCGGCCCAGTACGGGCCGGGGGTCGAGGCCCTGGTCCTCTACCTCTACAGTGGCCGGTTCCTCTGCTGGGCCAGCCAGGCCCGCGACGCCCTCGTCGACCTGCAGCGCCTCACCGCCGACGCCCGCGCCGGTTCCGCCACGCCGTCCAGGTCGGGATCAGCCAGACCTCCCCGCGGGCAAGGAAGCCGATGCGCGCCGAGAACGCCCTGGCCCGCCGCCTCGCCGACCGCGAGGACGACTACCTGCGCTTCCTGACCGACCTGGGCATCCCACCAGACAGACCCCCACCCTCTCGGCGGCTTAACTCAAAGTCACCGCAAGCCGGTCAATACCTGACCAGTAACCGTACGCGTATGCGCACGCCCGTACATCTGCGCGTGCATACTCCAGAAGAATTGGGTCCGGTCCCATCGTGAGAGCCGGCTGCACGTGCAGACGTTTGAACCCCGCGGTGCCCGGCGAGAGGCCAAGGGCCATGGCGGACAACCTGCGCGAACTCCCTCGCTGGACCGCCGACCGCGAGGGCCTGGAACGGGTCCGAAGAACTCAAATCATCAAAGCATCGCCGAACGGCGGCCCGTGTGTCACGTCTCAGCCGGCGCTCGTGTTGAAATAGGCACGGAAGAGGGGCCCGAGGCGCCAAGCTGTTCATCTGGAGCGCCGTGGCGAGAGTATGGACAGAAACTTACCGAATGTCACCGTAAGACGCAGAGACGGCACCGATAGTGATACCAATGGTTCTCGCCGGTCGACCTTCGTCCGCCATAGCCGCCGTGGGTGGCTCCGGACGAGCTGCGTGAAGAGGGGTGCGTGATGGAGTCCTCGACTGACCAGTCGAGCTGGTCGGACGTGTGGTCGCATATTCCGGCCGCGAATCCGCAGCAATCCGGCCCGCTATGGGCGTTGGCGGTCCTCATCGGGCCGGATCGGGCGGTGGAAGGCGTCGTCGGGTTCTTCGTGACACCGGCCGAGGCGAACCGGCACGCCCGGGCGGGGGGCTACGAGAACTGGCTGGTGGTTCCGGCGCTGGACCTGCACGGGGCGGGTGGGCCGGTGGCGGTCCTGTGACCGGTGGACCGCCCGATCGCGGCGCCGGCCCGAGCCCCCCGCGGAAGCCCTTCTTCGGGAGAGGGCACACTGGTATTCCGACGTACCACTCCTCCGCTACCCCACTACCCCACATGCGGCGATGCGACACCCACGGCACCGACGACAGATCGACCACAGGCCCATCGACCACAGGCCGGAAGCGGCCATGCACCCCTCTCCGACCATGGGCTCTCCCCGGACTCCTCCTCCCCCGGGTGCCCCGCGATCGCCGGGCGTCCCACAATCGAAGGTGTAATCGAAGGTGCCGATGACGGCCGGCCCCCTCTACGCGCTCTACACCCGTCGCCTGCGTCGGCAGGTCATGGCGGGTCCACTGCCTGCGCACGTCGGGCTGGTCATGGACGGCAACCGCCGCTGGGCCCGCGAGATGGGCATGGCGAATCCGAGCCTCGGCCACAAGTACGGCGCTGAGCACGCCGAGGACGTCCTGTCCTGGTGCGAGCTTGTCGGAATCAAACACGTCACCGTGTTCGTCTGCTCGACGGAGAATCTGCAGCAGCGCGGGGACGCCGAGGTCGCCTTCCTCATGCAGGTGATCGAGCAGGTGGTGGCCGACCGGCTCGGGCGGCCGGACGCCCGCTGGCAGGTCCATCTCGCGGGCATGCTGGACACGCTGCCGGACAGCACGGCCCGTGTCCTCAAGGAGGCCGTGGAGACGACCCGCGGCGTCACGACCGGCGCCCACGTCACCCTCGCCGTCGGGTACGGGGGTCGCCAGGAGGTCATCGAGGCCCTGCGCGAGCTGCTGCACGAGCGGGCCGAGGCCGGGGACTCGCTGACCGACGTCGCGTCGACGCTGACCGTGGACGACATCGCCCAGCACCTCTACACCGCCGGCCAGCCCGACCCCGATCTGGTGATCCGCACCAGCGGGGAACAGCGCCTGTCCAACTTCCTGCTCTGGCAGAGCGCCTACTCGGAGCTGTATTTCTGCGAGGCGTACTGGCCGGCGTTCCGTGAGATCGACTTCCTGCGCGCCCTGCGCAGCTTCGCCGCCAGGGAGCGACGCCACGGCGCCTGATCCACCGTCTGGCCCGCCCATGAACAGCCCCCGGCCCGTCTCCTGAACCGCCCTTGAGTCACTCCTGAGCCCCCAGGGCTGCGCGAAGGTCGCGTGGTGTGACGGCCCGTTGCGTTAAGT
>NZ_CDWWXB010000251.1:0-3249 GCF_977971855.1 Frankia sp. CoWAU3
GGGTTTGCTCCACCCAGGCGTAGGGAATCTCTACCGCGCTGGCGGTGGAAATGACGCGGTCGTAGGGGGCGCGCTCGGGGCATCCCAGGGTGCCGTCACCTGTAACGACTGCGACCGGATATCCGGTCCTGCATAGGACCTGCCGGGCGTGCTCGGCGATCTTATCGTCTACCTCGACGGTGGTGATATGCCCGGGATGGGCTTTCTGTGCGAGAAAGGCGGCATTATAGCCGGTTCCTGCTCCAATCTCTAGGAGGTTCATGCCTGCCCGCACGTCAAGCAGATCGATCATCTTCTTCATGACCGATGGCGCACTACTTGAGCTGGTCGGGATGACGCCCTTACCGTCCTGGAGTTCCCCGTCGTCGGCCTGGGTGACAATCGAATCATCGCTGCTGACCAGGGTCAGCCATCGTTCAGGATCGTCAGATCGGCGCAGTGGCACCATCCACCCGTCGCCCCGTCTGACCCAGATAACGTCAGGGATGAAATCTTCCCGCCTCACGCCTTCCCCGTTCCCTTGCATGTCGAGCAGGTCACGGTTTCTGTTTTCTGTTCTTCTTTACCATCGGTGGCGACAGTGATCGTTCCGTTTCCTCCACATCGCGGACAGTCCGGAGGGGGCGTCGAGTGTTTCCCCATGGATCTCCTAACGAAGGTGTGGTGAAAGAGGTAAATTTCCAAGCTGTCAGCCGGGGAGCGCCAGCGGGGACGTCCGGATGAAGTGCTCGGTCTCGGCGATCAGCTCACGGGCGGTAGGAGAGCTGACGAGGGTTGGGGTTGTCAAGACGCCGTGGACACGGCGCACCGCTTGTCGGATCGAGGCAATATGAAGATCGACTGGGAGATCGAGCACTGGGCGGAGTGCGTCCTGAGCACCGTCGAGATTGCCGTTTCGGGCTCGGGCAAGGCCGAGCGCGCCCCGAGACAGGGCTTCGTTGCCGTAGCTGCGCTCGTCTCCAGCTGCGGACTCGTGGGCGTCGACGGCGGCAACCGCGGCTCGTTCGGCGTCGGCGGGCTGGTCGGGCAACCAGACATAGGCGTCGGCCGCATAGTAGAGCTGACGCGGAAACGTGAACGTCATTTCGCCGCCGATGTCGTCCAAGTCATCGGGCATCACCCGTTCGCGAGCCTCAGCGGCGAGGCGGATAGCCTGGGTTGCGGCGTCGGCACTGCCCTGCGCGGCATGTATACGTGCTTCGAGGGAGGGCAGCCAGACGGCGACGGTGCCGGAGACGGGGCCAAGGGTTGCGGCAAGCTGGCAGTAGCGGGCGGCGTCGGCTGTCCAGCCTGCCCAATAGGCGGTCAACGCTTGGACGCCGCGTATGAATATCTTCAGCGGCTCATGACCCGCGTGGTCCGCGCAGAAGTAGGCGGCTCTCGTGTGCGTGATTGCGGCCTGCGGCTTACCGACTTCGTTGCAGATGGCCGCAACCAGTGCTGTAGTCGCACCAGTGAGGAGGTACAGGTCTCGGGAGGGGTGTTGACGGTTTTCCAGTAGTCGGTAGGTGAGATCCTGCAAGGCAAGCAGGTCGGGGAAGAAGGTCGGTATCGGCTGGGTGGGGACAGCGCGGGCGATGCGGCGTAGTTCGTCGTGGATCTCGTCGAGCATGGCCGGGCCGAGGTCGGGCCGTTCCACAAGGAGGAGAAAGTCACGGGTTCGGCGGAGGGACATAGAAATCTCTCTTGTCCACGCCGGGTCGGAACTGTCGGCACCTGATCGCTTCTGGTCATCCCGTACATGGGGGCTGGTGTATGACCCGGCGGTGTCGGCGTGGGCGGGCATGAGTGCGGAAACGACGGAAGACGACTTAGAGTTATCGAATCCTCTCGAAGCGTAAGAGTTGATGGCAGGTGCAAACAGGCTGTCTACAGGGTAGTAGAACATTTTTCGAGGACTCGGCACGCAACCGGGTAGGGCCGGCGGGCGACCTTTCCAGACAGCCATCGTTTGGCCTGCCGTTCGCTGACCTGGGGCATGCCGTCCGCCGACCTACCAAGCGCCTTGGCGGTCTGCTCGAAGTGGCGGCGGAAGTCGGTCACGCTCCAACAGCGTTCGTGGACGAGACGGGCAAGCAGGTTCGGGGCCTCGTCAGCGCCAGGGGAGATCATGCCGCACCTCTTCGCAAACAGTCGTGGCGTCTACCTCACGGTACGACACAGATCCGGCACGTATTGCTGATGGCACCGAGAAGGCCGGGGTGACACCAGCAGGTCACCGTCACGCATGGTGATCTGTCACTATTCGACGCGATCGGGTGCACCGATAGTGATGCCCGGCGGTTCCTGCCGGGTTGGCCTTCGTGTCCTCGGCGGGCGCCGTGAACGGTTCCGGGTGGGCTGTTCCACGGGGGTGGGGCCTGCCCGGGGCCACCTTGTGATCACGAGATGAGGGGGGTCCTGGCCGTGGGCCGGTGGGAGGACGAGCATTTTGCCCGGTTGGAGTGTGAGGTGCCGGTGCGGGGGCGGGATCGTCTGGCCTGGTGGCGGACGGCGCGGGCCGGCCTGGGGGCGGTGGAGGTGGCCGCGGTGCCGGTCGGCGTGCTCGGGCTGCTGGATGCCCCGGGGGTAGCGGTGCGGCACGGCCGGATCCCGGCGGGGGCGGGGTTGCTGTTCGAGGCCCGCGAGTGGGCGGTGTTCCTGGCCGGGGTGCGCCGGGGTGAGTTCGGGTTCGCCCGGTTGGCGGCGTTGCCGGTTCCCCCGGCTGCCGGTGCGGGGGCCGGTGATGGGTGAGCGTGCCAGCGTCGGGGATGGGACGGGGTCGGGCTGGTCGGAGGCATGGTCACGGATCCTGGCCGGCACGGGGGCGGATCAGGCGGCCACGGTGTGGGTGGTGGCGGTGGTCGACGGGCCGGACCGGGACGTGGACGGGGTGGTCGGCTACTTCGCCACCCCCCGGGACGCGGACCGGCATGCCCGCGCCCATGGGTATGGGGAGTGGCTGGTGGTGCCGGCGTTGGTGCTGCACCGGCCGGATGATCCGGTGGTGGTCCTGTGACCGGATGGCCGTTGCTGGTCCTGGACGGCGACGGTGTACTGATCACCAGCTTTCCGCGGGCGGAGTTCGACCGGGCCCACCGGTGGGCGCATGCCCGGGCCGGGGAACCGGTGGTGGAACTGCCCATCCTGGTGGAAGACCTGCTGGTACGGGTGACGTGGACGATCGGGCGGACCTCGTGCACGGCAACCCGCTGGGGGGTGCTGCCGGACGGGCCGGCACCACGGCTGGGTTGTCTGCTCCACGGTGGC
>NZ_CDWWXB010000251.1:3440-4112 GCF_977971855.1 Frankia sp. CoWAU3
GGCCGGGCCGGTGCTGGAGGTGGACTGTAACCGCGCTGTGCAGGTGAGGGTCCGGCCGGTGGAGGACGGGCCGTTGCTGCCCGCGGCGGTGGTGGCCACGGCACAGGACGGGGTGGCCACGGTGACGGCGCACCCCCGGACCTGCCCGCCGGGGAACACCCGGCTGGCGTTTCTGCTCGGCCGGTACATCCACGGGGACCGGGTGGCGGCCGGGGTGGACATGCCGGTGGTCACGGTCGGCTGTGCGCTGCGACCCGAGGAGTTCGGGGGTGGCGGGCTGATGCCGGTGTCGCATCGGGTCCGGCTGCTAGGCGGACGGGGCCGGTGGGTGGAACACACGGTGTGGGAAGTGATGTCCCTGCCCCGGTACGCCGCCTTGACAGCGGGGAAGCGGCTATGAGCCCAGACGCGAGGAACGGCGATCCGCCAGGCCGGATGTGGACGATCAAGCAGGGCAGGATTCCCCGGTGGGGCCGCTATCTCGGCGGCCGGACGGGCGACGGGTTTCTCATCGCCCGGCCGGTCCGTAGCTCTGCGGCGGGCAGCCGGCTGCGCATGGCGTTCTACCCGGCGGGATTGAAGCCGCTGGCGATGGAAGCGCTCGGGGCTGCGATCGCGGCGCCGGATGCGCGGGGCACGGTGACCATCCATACCCGGGGTGTGCGGTAGAGG
>NZ_CDWWXB010000251.1:4437-4984 GCF_977971855.1 Frankia sp. CoWAU3
CCACGGGGTTGGCGGTGGTGACCGGTCTGCGGCTACGGGCACAGCACCCCAAGGATGATCTTGCGATGATCGCGGTGGGGGGTGAGGTTCCCGACCGGTACGACGGGATGCCGGGTGAGTGGGTGCCGCATCGGGTCCGGGTGGTGGGCACGGAGGGCCGGGCGCGGCTGCGCACCGGGTGGGAACTCGTCCCCACCCGGGGGATCCGGGATCTTGCCGCCCGGGTGCGAAGGGACGGCATCCGCCTGTAAGCCCGTGACGGGTAGAGGTCCGCCTGCCCGTCACTGCGGGGAGGACCCCTGCCCCCCACACGTGTCCGTCGCGTTTCCGTCACGACGTCGGCCCCTCGGCGGAGGCCGTACCGCGGCGGGTCGTCGGACGTCGAGCCGGCTGCCGGGACTGTTTCCCGTCTCAGGAACGGAGCGTGGCCGCCGTGGCCAGGGCGCCGGTGGTCCCAGGGCGCCGGTGCTCTAGCGGGAGTTTCCTAGATAAGTTGATCTTTGGAGTCCGTTGAGCTGGCCGGTGGCTGGTTCAGGACGGTCTGACC